>JACMRH010000321.1 GCA_014376535.1 Cytophagales bacterium
AGTTTCATCCTTTAACAATTTGCCTATAGATCCATTTCCATTTGCAAGATTTTTACTGATAGATTTCAAATCATTGGTTATTTCCAGTACATTTTTATTGTTTGCCTGAAAAGTGCTCATCATTTCTTCTGTACTCAGCGACTTCTCAACTGCAAGTGTATCACCCTCAGAAACAGATTCTGCTTTAGCAGTTCCACCATAGATTTCAAGGATTTTATTTCCAATCAGACCATCTGTGCTTATTTTAACCTTAGCATCTTTCCTGATGTAATCCTGAGTGCTTTTATTTAGGTTTAATGTTACCTTCACTTCAGATCTTCCAAAAAAGTCCAGCTTCTTCACGGTACCGATTTTTACTCCTGAAAACCAAACATTTCCTCCTGCCTGCAACCCGTTTACATTGTCAAATACTGCTACCACATTCATTTTTTTTGTAAATGTGCCGTGAATATTACCAATCGTCAAAATTCCACCTATCAGGAATAATATTCCCAATGAGATAAAAATCCCAACCATAACTGCTCTTTTATTTGGTGACTCGTTCATTGTTATTCTGTAAAATTATAGTTGTAAAAACTTTTTATCCTTTCGTCCTGATCTTCAAACACTTCTTTAAAAGGCCCTACTCTCAAGAATTTCCCATCTAAAAGCATAGCTACTCTATTACCTGTAACTTTGGCACAGGTCAAGTCATGCGTGATGATGATAGAACTAGTGTTATATTTTTGTTGCACTTCGGCTATTAACTCATTGATTTCCATGCTTGTAATAGGATCCAAGCCCGAAGTTGGTTCGTCATAAAGCATAATTTCCGGTTTCAGTATTAAAGTCCGTGCTATTCCAATCCTTTTTCTTTGTCCACCGGAAAGATCAGATGGCATGTGGTTGAGTTTATCAGAAAGGCCAACTGCTTCTAAGACTTCATCAACAGCTGTTTTTATTTCACTTTTGGTTAAATTTTTTCTGTTCATCACCAAAGGAAACTCCAAATTCTGCCGAACATTCATGCTATCATACAAAGCGCTGCTTTGAAACGAGAATCCAATTCTTAATCTCAATGCATCCAGTTCCTTGCCCTTCAAATTGGCAACTTCCTGTCCCAACACCTTTACTTCACCGCTGTCTGGTTTAAGAAGTCCGGCAATAATTTTGATCAAAACAGATTTTCCTGTACCGGATTTACCTAAAACGGCAACATTCTCACCTTTAAACACATCCAGGTCTACTCCGCGCAAAACGTGTAAATCTCCAAAGGACTTATACAAGTTCTTAATTGAGATGGCAGTTTCAGTATTCGATATGGTTTTGAGTGCTTCCATGGATTAATAATTTCGTATCCAGTTACTAACCTGTACTATTACAATCTCTTCCACAAAAACAAAAAACATAGAAAGTACAACAGCTTCATTTGCAGCCCTTCCTACTCCTCTTGTTCCTTGTGAAGCATTAAAGCCTTTATAGCAACCAATTATCCCAATTGTAAAGCCAAATACAATTGATTTGAAAACGGAAGTAAAAACATCCAGAAAAGTGATTGTTTCAAACCCGTTTTCAAAAAAAGCAACAAAACTGGTGTCTTCATGGGTGTGAACGTTCAGATAAGAACCAAGTAACCCCACAAATCCACAATACAATGCAAGAATTGGCACTGTTAATGTTGTGGCGGTAACCCTGGTAACAACCAGATATTTAAATGGATTGATTGCGGAAACTTCCATAGCGTCAATTTGCTCTGTAACCCGCATAGAACCCAATTCTGCCCCAATACTGGAACCCACTTTTCCGGCACAAATCAAGGCAGTAACCAAAGATCCTAAGGCTCTTACAAGAGCAATAGAAATGAGAGAAGGAAGCCATGAACTCGCACCAAAAACTTCAAGCGAAGGGCGAGATTGCTTAGTGAATACTATACCAGTAACAAATCCGGTTAAAGTAATCAGGGATAAAGAGCGAAGCCCCACTTCAAAGCATTGATTGATAATCTCCCTGAAATGAAAAGGGGGTCTAAACACCTCTTTAAAGTAAAGAGTTACAAAATTATAGGCCCTGAATACATTGCTGAAGAAAGGATCTATACCTTTCGAGATAACATATTTTTTTTTTTGAATAGAATCTGCCAAGTGCAATTAATTAAAAGTAATAAGTATAAAAATTTTCATGAATATATGTTCTGAGAAACCACTTAGAGTGTATTAATATGTTCAGGCTGAAAATATTATGCCAAGATATTATAACCTGTAAATTAGGATTTATCCAGGAAAGGATAGAAAAATTCAAATTAAAAAAGTGAAAAAAGCAAGTTTGTAAAATTCCCGCCCGGCGCACCCACAATTATTTCTGGAAAAAATGTTGTGTGGCAATGAAGCGCAGACAAACGATTTTTTATTTAATCCATGGGCATATATCGGCCATTGGACGGGCATACAAACTTGCTCTGTAAAATTACAATAAAGAATTATAAATCCAGACCTTATTTGGATTTTAATCAACCTTTATAATGTTTCGATCTTATATTTTATTTTAAGAGTTTCTGTTCTATTTCCCGGGCAATTAGTATTGAATTTCGTTTTAATTTCGATAACATTTCCTTTTTTGTCTTTGACTAATTCTCTTTTCAAAACACTTTGAACTGGAACAGTTACAAACTCCCCGCCGCAATCATAATCTGATGTAATTCTAGACTCATTTTCAACATGAAAATCTTGTTTTCTAAGGTTTTCATTTGTTACCAGCTTTAGCAAATTGTAATCGGAAATAATAGATTTTGTATTTAAATCAAAACTTGATTCAATATATGGTTTGAAGTTATTCGAGCTATCTGCTATTTCAACCTTGATTTTGTTCCAGTTCTCATCATAGGTATTTTTAAATGAAGCAGTTTTTTTGTATTTCAATTCCCCATTCAATCTGTATTTGGTAAAATATTCTATCAGTTGAGGTCGGAGTGAATTAATTGGTGCATAAATTATGCTATCGTAGTTCCCAACCTCATAATATTTATCTGCTGAATAAACATATTTTCTGGTATCAGTTAAAATTCTTGTAGTTTGGGAATTCCGGATATTTTCATCATAATATTTTACTTCTGTTAATAATGTGTTTTGATAATAATATTCTTTTGATTCAAGCCCAGATCTTGGCTCACCTGCCCGAATTGGACCAGAATTTTCATATCTGTTAAAAGAAGTTTCTTTGAACAATAGGCCATTATTGCTGTATTCATAATTGGTGTAACCATTTGAGTCTGTCATTACACCAAACTGATTTCTTTCCTCCAATCTTGTAATATGACCTCCGTCATTATAAGTGACAACTGTTGAGTTAATAAAGGAGGTGTCAACATATCTATCAATTTGCGAAACAAGGTAAAACGTGTCCGCTTTGTGGACAGCTAAAGGTTCTTGATTTTTTGGAGATTCAGTTTGTTTTTTCTTACAGCTTAAAAAAATAGCAAAAGTTAAAATAAGAATAAGGAGCTTTTTCATAGTTGTAGTTTAGGATAGATAATGTTTAATAACGTTAAATACAACGTTTTATTGTGATTAATAAATTTTTTACCATCTAACCAAAGCACTACCCCAAACAAAACCGCTTCCAAAAGCAGCCATGCAAATTAAATCGCCCTCTTTAATTCTGCCTTCAATAAATGCTTCACTTAAAGCCAGTGGAATAGAAGCAGCAGTTGTATTTCCATATTTCTGGATATTGTTAAAAACCTGATCATCCCTTAAACCAAGGTTTTTTTGAATATATTCTGCAATTCTCAAATTTGCCTGGTGAGGAATGAGTAAATCTATATCAGCCGTTGATAATCTATTTGCGTCCAGTGCTTCTTTGATCACTTCAGGAAACCGTTGTACAGCGTGTTTGAAAACCAACTGACCATTCATGACTGGTAAAAGTTCTCCCTTTGCTGCCATTTCATTATTGAACCTTTCTTTACGCTTACTTCCCGGATGTTCCAGCATGAGTTCTTCCGCAAAAGTACCATCTGCGTGAATATGGGTAGAAAGAATTCCCTTGTCAGGATCTGATGTTTGTTGCAATACAACGGCTCCTGCACCGTCCCCAAATATTACCGACATATTTCTGCCACGGTCACTAATCTCCATGATATTGGACTGTATTTCACTTCCGACAACCAATATTGTTTTGTATGTTCCTGATTTAATAAATTGATCTGCGACTGAAACGGCATAGATAAAACCTGCGCATTGCTGCCTGATGTCCAAAGCAGGTATACCAGGAAGTCCTAAAATTCTTTGCAATAAAACTCCTGAACCGGGAAAAGCATAATCAGGACTTAAAGTGGCAAACACAATCATTTCAATTTCCTTTATCTCAATTCCGGCTTTTTCCAATGCCATTTTGGAAGCATTAGCTGCCATACCTGATACTGTATCAACACCTTCCTCGAAAAATCTGCGTTCTTTTATACCAGTCCTTTCCTGGATCCATGCATCGGAAGTTTCCATGTAATTTGTAAGCTCCTGATTGGTTACTACCCTGTCCGGAACATAATGTCCAACACCAGCAATTTTTGAATGAAACATGCTTAAGAGATTTTGGTAAAGGTAGTGATTGATGTTTGTGATTTGTGACTTGACGTTTGGGGTTGGATGTTATTAGCATGTATATACCAAATATAAAATCTTGAATAAAGATTGTGTTAGCTTAACAATTTCAAACCAAACATCGAATTACCAACATCAAACCCCAACATCTAAAATTTCAACATAATCAATATCCTAACAATTTCCTTTCTATTTAGAATATTTCTAAATTGCAAAACCTTATGAACCTCTCACAACTCGCTTTAGGCCAGGAAGCCATTATAGAACGAATTGACGATCAGGATATTTATCTTAAACTTTTAGACTTGGGATGTCTTCCCGGTGAAAAAGTTCGCTTAGAATTTATTGCTCCTCTTGGTGATCCAATTGCTATTCAGGTATCAGGTTCTATAATAAGCCTGAGAAAAACAGATGCAAAAACGGTCCATGTTACCCTTATCTGATGGCGGGAAAACTTAACATAGCGCTGGCTGGTAACCCCAATTCTGGAAAAACCACACTTTTCAACCTGATCACTGGATTAAACCAAAAGACCGGGAACTTTCCAGGAACAACCGTAGAGAAGAAAACCGGGCAGGTAGTGCTTCCATCTGGCCTGGAATTGAGCGTAACTGATTTGCCTGGGTTTTATTCCATGTACCCAAAAGGTGAAGATGAAAACGTATCTGTTCAGGCAATATTATCCAGTATAAAAGAAAAGAAATACGACAAAATACTTTTTGTAGCAGATGCAAGTAACCTGAAAAGATGCCTTCTGCTCTGCACTCAATTAGCGGATCTTCAATTACCTGTTATTGTGGTAATGAACATGCAAGATATAGCCATATCCAAAGGATATGACCTGGATCTTGAATTATTATCACGAAGGCTTGCAATGCCAGTAATACCTATCAATGCCAGAAAAAGAACAGGCTTAAAATCTTTGCTTGAAGCAATTTCAGCCAACCAGGAAACTCCACCAACCTCATATTTTCCCTCGAATCCCGCTGAGAAATCTCTAGCAGATGCTGTTTTTAAAGTAACAGCCATCAAGAATTATTACGCGAATATGTTGCTCTCTCAACATCTTTCCTTGCTTGGAAATGAAAAAGCAAGTATGCAGATGTTGATTTCAGGCTTAGGCTTTGATGCAAGAAAACACCAGGCAGAAGATTCCATGGAGCGTTATTCCAGAATAGAAGAAATTCTGAAAACCGTTCAAAAGAGAACAAAAAACACTTCCAGCAAAGAATTCAGTACCAAAATTGATAAAATTCTTACTCATAGAATTTACGGTTATTTTATATTCCTCTTAATATTTTTTACACTTTTTCAATCCATTTTTACCCTTGCGCAATATCCGATGAACTGGATTGAAACGCTTTTTGCATGGGTATCAAATAGTCTGGGTGATCACCTGCCAAAAGGAATTATCAACGATGTTGTTTCAAACGGAATTATTCCAGGACTTGGAGGAGTAATAGTTTTTCTCCCTCAGATTATGATATTGTTTGCTTTCCTGACTGTTTTGGAAGATACAGGATACATGGCAAGGGTTAGTTTCATCATGGACCGGATAATGCGAAAGTTCGGATTGAATGGCAAGTCTGTTGTTCCACTTATTGGAGGAATGGCCTGTGCCGTTGCTTCTATTCTGGCAACCAGAACGATTGAAAATAAAAAGGAAAGGCTGATCACAATTATGGCTACACCATTCATGAGTTGTTCAGCACGACTTCCTGTTTACACAGTTCTAATTTCGCTTATTGCAGACCAAAAATATATTTTAGGTTTTATTAATCTTCAAGGTTTGATTTTGCTTGGCATGTATCTGCTTGGCATTATTGCAACCATAGTTTTCTCCTTTATTTTGAAAATTCTTATTTCTGAAACTGGCAAAAACTATTTTATTATGGAATTGCCTGTTTATAAATGGCCGGTTTGGAACAACATTTACCACTCCATGATCCATAAGTCTAAAGATTTTATTGGTCAGGCAGGAAAAGTAATTGTAGCAGTATCAGTAGTTCTTTGGTTTCTGGGATCTTATGGTCCTAAAGAAACTTTTAATGAAATAAATAAAAAATTTGAGAGGCTAAATTTTGATTCACCGGATGAAAAAGCAACTCAGATTGCCTCTGCAAAATTAGAAGCTTCATACGCAGGTATTTTTGGAAAATTTATTGAGCCAGCCATTAGGCCTTTGGGTTACGATTGGAAAATAGGGATAGCACTCTTAAGTTCTCTGGCAGCAAGAGAGGTTTTTATCGGAACTATGAGTACTATTTATGGGATTGGAGACCAGGAGGATACTAAATCGTTAAAAGAAAAACTATTGCTGGCCAAAAACAGTGAAGGGAAGCCAGTTTATACTGTGCCGGTAGCCCTTTCACTTATGGTTTTTTATGCTTTTGCTTTGCAATGCATCAGCACGATTGCGGTAACAAAAAGAGAAACCGGAGGCTGGAAATGGGCCATAATTCAATTCCTGTTTATGACCTTCGTTGCCTACTTCAGCAGCCTGATAACTTACCAGTTATTGTCGTAGAAATTTTACTAAGCCTTTTATAATATTTTTGAAAACAGGAAAAATAGCAAGGCAGACAAAGTGATGCATACTGGTAAAGTCAGTACCCAGGCTAAAAATATGTTTCTTACCGTTCCTCCCTGCAGGTTTTTTAAGCCTTTACTTGCTACCATACTTCCAGCAATAGCAGAAGATAATACCTGTGTTGTACTTACTGGCAAACCTAAATAAGTGGAAACTCCAATTGTACTTGCTGCAACAAGTTCAGAACTTGCTCCCTGGGCATAAGTCAAATGTTGTTTGCCTATTTTTTCTCCTAAAGTCACCACAATTCTTTTCCATCCAACCATAGTTCCTAATCCTAAGGAAATTGAAATCATGACAATAACCCAGAAGGGTGCATATTCTATGAGATTTTTTAAAGTGCCTGTTTCAAACCTTAATTCTTTCAGATTATTAGAAGAAATTTGAATATTTCCTGAATTTGCAAGCTTATCTACTTGCTTGTCCATAAGCATGATATTTTTACGGATAAGCAATTTTCCTTCAGGTGAATTAGTCTTAGCCTCATCAGTTATGTCTTTTATTAAAGAAGTAGTGCTTTTTCTAAGTTTACCAACAATTTCCTTTTCCTTATCAGTGAGCTGAGAATCATCTATTTTTTGAACTATTTCATAAGATTTTTTAGCCGAAGGTATATAATCAGCCACATTTAATTTGTTGTTTAAAGCGAATTGAGAGGGTATAATAGCAATTAGAATGAGCATTATAAGTCCTACACCTTTTTGGCCATCATTAGAACCATGAGAAAAGCTCACTCCTGTACATGTTAAAATGAGAATTGCCCTGATCCAGGCTGGAGGTTTCTTGTCTTTATTAGGTTCTTTAAAAAGTTCTGGTTTGTTTTTAAAAAATGAACGAAGGGTAAACATTAAAATGATTGTTAAACCAAATCCAAATACCGGAGAAATCAATAATGACAATCCAACATCTGCTGCTTTGGCCCAGTTAATAGTTGAACCTGAAATATTTTGGGGCATGTATGAAAAGGCTAACCCTACACCTAAAATCGCTCCAACAAGTGTATGAGAGCTAGAACAAGGAATACCAAAATACCAGGTACCTAAATTCCATAAAATAGCTGTTAGTAAAAGCGAAAATATCATGGCCATGCTATGTGCAAGGCTAAGATTGACTAAAGCTTCTAAAGGAAGAAGATTTACAATTCCGGAAGCGACTGAAAGTCCAAAAAATGCACCAGATAAAACTCCAAGGAAATTCCAAAGCCCAGACCAGGCAACAGCAACCTCCGGTTTTAAAGCATTGGTATAAATTACCGTTGCAACCGCATTTGCAGTATGATGAAAGCCATTGACAAATTCAAAAGCACAAGCAGCAACTATACAAAGAATTAGAAGCAATGCAAGCCCCATTTCTAAACCGAACATATTACACCTTTAAAATAAATAGATTAATAGAATTCGAAATTTAAGCTGAAATGAAGAAAACCGATTAATTTTCTTTTAAAATTAACCTATTGATAACATTACTTTACCTTAACTTGTTTATTTGTTGGGGTTAACCCGAATAGTCTACCAAATGGTTTAAACATTTTCTTCTGGAATTGCCAGAAAAAATTGAATTGTCCAAGGGTAGTTCCGACAGCAATCTGCAAAATCTGATAAACAGGAAATATAATGAGGATCCTTAAGGGCCAATAAAGCCAGGGGGACATTGTATCTTGGGTAACTCCCAACCATTCAAGTATTGGTCGAGCCAACTTTACTGATAATGATCCGGTAATGGAAAAAACGATGATGATCAGTATTGCATCCCAGTCCGTTGCAATATTGTATTTTAGTTTAAAGTGTTTATAATACTCTTTCATTCTATCTAGTTAATGAAGTTTTCATTTTGTTTTCAAATTTTAACCACAATGAATCATTTGGTACTGGAGCTGTAACTTCCATTTCCTCGGCTTTGACTGGGTGCATAAATCTAATAGTTCTCGCATGCAAATGTATGCTCCGATCGGGATTTGGATCAGGAAAACCATATTTTACATCTCCTACAATCGGACATTTAATGAAAGAAAGCTGGGACCTTATCTGGTGTGTTCGTCCTGTAACAGGCTTTACTTCTAAAAGCACAGATCCACCATCGATGTTTAGGATCTGATAATTCAATTCTGCTCTTTGAGTATCTTTTCTTTCGTTATCAAAAGCCCTTGTCACATTTATTTTTGTATTTCTCCAAAGCCAATGTATCAGAGTAGCACTTTCCTGAGCTGGTTTCGTTTTTACTACAGCCCAATAAGTTTTTGTTACTTGTCTTTCTTTAAATATTTCGTTCATTCTGGCAAGGGCTTTAGAAGTTTTTGCCAAAATCACGATTCCACTTACAGGCCTGTCTATTCTATGGATCAGACCACAAAATACATCTCCTGGTTTATTATATTTCTGTTTTATATAGAGCTTGGCGAAGTCCACCAGTGGTGTATCTCCGGTATTGTCGCCTTGTGATGGCATTCCTGAAGGCTTGTTTACAATGAGTAAATGGTTGTCTTCAAAAAGAATGATAGAAGGAAAATCGACAGGCAAAATTTTAATTGAAAAACAAAATTAAACAAAAAGCATTGTCTTTTACTTTTAAGATAGAAGAGTTCGCTTTATCTTAAAAAAGACTTTTGCCGTTTTAGGATATTTGATTTACTTGAACAAGTAATAGACATTTTAAATGAAAAACAGTTTTATAATTTTATTATTCCTTTTGTTTTTTATTCACTCCTTCAGCCAGGTTCCTGGCATTAGTGTTATTCAATTCGACGCTCTGGAAAAAATAATGACCTCAAAAAGCGATTCGGTTTATGTATTGAATTTCTGGGCTACATGGTGCAAACCATGTGTTGAAGAACTTCCTGCTTTTGAGCAGGTTACTAAAGATTATAAAGGGAAAAATGTAAAAGTCATTTTAATCTGCATGGATTTTAAAAGTAAATTGAAGGAGAGGGTTATCCCATTTGTAAAGAAGAACGGACTGCTTTCCGAAGTATTATTGCTAAATGAACCTGATTACAATTCCTGGATAGATAAAGTGGACAAAAAATGGTCTGGAAGTATACCTGCTACTCTTATCATCAAAGGAGATTTAGGAATTAGAAATTTCTTTGAGCAAAGTTTTGAATTCCCTCAGTTAAAATCAGAAATTGATAAAGTAATAAACCAATAAATTTTGATCATGATAAACCTAAGAATTGTTACAGCAATCGTGTTAATGTTATCTCTGGCAAGTTTTAACTTAAAGGAAAATCCAGCAGGATATAAAGCCGGGGACAAGGCCATTGATTTTAAACTTAAAAATATTGATGGTAAAGAAGTTTCAATGGTCGATTTCAAAGAAGCTAAGGGATTCATTGTAGTATTCACATGCAACCATTGCCCATTCTCAGTTGCTTATGAAGACAGAATTGTTGCATTAGATAAGAAATATGCTTCCAAAGGTTACCCGGTTATTGCAATTAATCCTAATGATGACAAAGCCTATCCTGACGATTCATTCGAAAATATGAAGATCAGAGCGAAAGACAAAAAATTCACTTTTCCTTATTTGAGAGATGACTCCCAGGAAATTGCCAAAGCATACGGAGCAGCAAGAACTCCACATGTTTACATTCTAAATAAGAGCGGGAATGACCTGATTGTGAAATACATCGGGGCCATAGACGATAATGCTGAAAACGCCAATGGTGTTAAAGAGAAATACGTAGAAAATGCCCTAGCTCAATTATTAGCAAAAGAAGAAGTAAAAGTTCCGTTTACAAAAGCAATTGGTTGTGGGGTTAAGTGGAAAAAGTAGTTTTTCAATAAACTATGATCTAAATTAATAGATGCTAGTATTGGTTTTTAGATTTTAAAAACATCTGATTTTGAGAGGATTAAATTCAAGACTAAAGAAAGAGTGAAGAATTCTGTGGAGTTATAAATTATTTCCAGGGCCGATTGTTGTTTTTTCAGCTATTAAACTTTGAATGGTTTTGTCAGGTATAAAAAATAAACT
This sequence comes from Cytophagales bacterium, assembly GCA_014376535.1. GTDB lineage: Bacteria > Bacteroidota > Bacteroidia > Cytophagales > UBA9547 > UBA9547. The sequence continues at coordinate 11,137 of JACMRH010000321.1, forward strand.
ACTTTTGCACTCTCAATACGGAGATCGTAGCTCAGCTGGTTAGAGCGCCTGATTGTGGTTCAGGAGGTCGTGGGTTCGAACCCCATCTTTCTCCCTTAAAGGTTATCAGAAATGATAACCTTTTTTTTTACATGATTTTAAAATGGCTTTTCATTGGCCAAACTTGGCATATAAGTTACAGACTGCCGTCTTTATAATTTCTTGAATTAAATTATCAACTAAGGCGATTTTCATGGCGTTCTCTATTGATGTTTTATTTTTTATATTATTATTGTGGTTTATTAACCTTAGTAATGAAAAAAATATTTTTAATCCTGAATTTTTTAATGTGCATTTCCGGATATGGACAAGTAATTGAATCTTTTACTGATAATGATTTCAATACTGATCCAACATGGTACGGAAACCTATCTGCATTCAATTTCGAATCTGGCAAACTAAGATCCATAAAACCAGAAATTAATTCCAAATTCTTTATATGTACACCTTCTGCTTTAGTAAAAAATACAGAATGGTCATTTAATGTTGATTTACTATTCAATCCCTCAAGTGCAAATTATGTTGATGTCTTTCTAACATCCAGCGATAGTAATCTTTTAACAACTTCTAATGGATATTTTGTCCGGCTAGGAGGATTAAAGGATGAAATTTGTCTTTACAAAAAAGTTAACGGAGTAAATAGTTTAATTATTGATGGGGAAGATGGGTTATTAAACAAGAGTTCAAACAACATCAAACTAAAAATTACTTGTGACAAACTATGCAATTGGTCTATTGCGTATGATGCAACTGGAATTTCAGGAGTTTCCGAAGCATTTGCAGATTCTTCTTTAGCAAATTCAGGTTGGTTCGGATTTACTGTTGTTCAATCAACAGCCAGCTTTGTTCAAAAACATTATTTTGATGATGTATTGGTGTCTCCAATTGTAAAGGACACGATTCCTCCTCAATTGGTTTATCAAAATTTTGTAGAAAATAAATCATTTACCTTGAAATTTGATGAGCCCATTGATTCTATCTGGGTACTAAATTTAAACAACGTAAAGCTTTTCGATAGATGGGGTAAGTCATTACCAATTGATACAGTTTCTTTTACAGATAAACAAGGATTGATGGTAAATGTCAAATTGAAGGACTCAATTCAAATTCAGGGTACATATTACCTTTCTATTTCTAATGTGAAAGATAGAGCTGGAAATATTATAAGTAAGCCCATTTCCCAATACATCATATATTTTGTGCCGGCAGAAGCCAAATTTAAGGATATTGTATTCACTGAATTTCTTATTGATCCTGTACCATCAGCAGGTCTGCCAGAAAAAGAGTTTATTGAAATTTATAATAATTCAAACAAAACTTTTGACCTGGCTGGTTTTACTCTTTCTGATCCTTCTACAAGTTCAAAACTGCCTTCGCACCTGTTAATGCCCAATTCTTATCTTATTATTTGTAAAGATTCTGATGTTCCTGATTTCACTTCTTTCGGAAATACTTTAGGCCTCAAAGTGATGCCAAGCCTGAATAATTCAGATGATGATATTAAATTATTGAATCCAAAGTTTGAATTAATTGAAGAGGTAAAATATAAACAAACCTGGTACAACAATTCTTTAAAAGACGACGGCGGCTATTCTCTTGAAATCATTGATCCACAAAATATTTGCTTGGTCAAAAATAATTGGACGGTCTCTACCAGTTCAGTAGGAGGAACCCCGGGAGTAGTAAATTCAGTTTATAAAGTTGTAAAGGATTCTATTCCTCCTTCAATACTAGACATCATTGTAATCAAAGACAATCAGATAAAATTAGTATTTAATGAACCTGTTGATAGTACGGTATTTATCAGTTCGAATTTCTTAATTAATCCATCTTTAACCATCAAAAGTCTTGTATGGCAAAGAGATAGCCTGGATCAGATAAAAATTCAGTTTGAATCTTCCCTGACAAAAAATACTAAATACAGAATTCAAATTTTAAATTTAAAAGATTGTCCCGGCAATAAAACTAATGTAATCGGAAGCTTTATTTTAGCAGATGAGGCTCAGTCCGGCGACATATTAATTAATGAATTGTTATTTAATCCGTATCCTTTTGGGGCTGATTTTATAGAGATATACAACAATTCAAACAAGGTGATAGATTTAAAAGGCTGGAAGTGTGCTAATCTGAAAAATGATACTGTTGCCAATAAATCTGTCATTTTTTCATCTACATTCTTATTAAAGCCTTATGAATACCTGGCGCTTACTG
>JACMRH010000322.1 GCA_014376535.1 Cytophagales bacterium
AACTGATGCTTGTGGGGTGTGTATTGGAGGAACTACTGGGAGACAAGCATGTAAGACATTGGCTCCAGGAAGTTATGCGATTAAGCCGGTTCATTCCATGCTATGCCTGGAAAATGGAGCCACAGTTTTACAACAAAATTGTACCTCTGCTAATAATCAAATCTGGACAGCTACCAAAACTGGCAACTATTATGAGTTCAAAAGTGCCGGAAATGCCATGTACTTGTCTGTTCCACAGACAACATCAGGTACCGCTCTTACCCAAACTACAGGTACAACAAACCGCCAATGGCGATTGGAAGATGCCGGAAACAACAGCTATCATTTGGTGCCTTCAGGAAACATGGATGTAGTAGCTGATATATCAGGTGCTAACCTTTCAGCAGGTACCAGTTCCGTATTATGGACCAGGACCAACAATGCCAATAATCAAAAGTTTGAATTTATATCTACTAAAATTACAGGGCTGGAAGAGGAAAGTGAAACGGAAGGCATAAGTTTTTCACCAAATCCTTTTGTTCAGGAAATCACACTAGAGGCGAATGGAATTATTGAATATGAAGTACATGACCTCTTTGGATATGAACTTGAAAAGGGAAGGTCAAGTCAGAAAGCATTTGTGGGTACTAACCTGGCACCTGGTAGTTATATCATCAAAGCAAGGTTTAATGGAGAAAGCAAAGTGATCAGAGCTTGCAAAAAGTAGATAGTAGAATTGTTCTACTCTTTAGTTTCTGACTTGCATCTTTCGTGAAATGTAAAATTGTGGTATAGATTTAGTGGATTGTAGGAAAAAAACTATAATCACCTTTAATCCATTAAAAATGTTTAAATCACTTTTGTTAATTTCTTTAAGTATTTCGGCTTTGTTTGTTCAGGCACAGGATAAACCTAAGGCGAGTCCACCTGCTACAACAACAGGAACTATTGCAGGAAGCACAATTACCATCAATTATAGTCAGCCATCTGTAAAAGGCAGAAAGATTTGGGGTGAACTGGTCCCTTATGGCAAAGTGTGGAGAACAGGTGCTAATGAGGCTACCACCTTTGAGACTTCAAAAAACATAACAGTTGCCGGACAGGCCTTACCAGCTGGTAAATATTCTCTGTTCACTATTCCAGGAGAAAATGAATGGACCATTATTCTGAACAATGAAGCAGAACAGTTTGGTGCGTTTACTTATAAAGAAAAAAAGGACAAAATTCGGTTCTACTCAAAACCTGCAAAAGCACCCGCATTCACAGAGAAAATGACATTTCTGATTGAAGGCAGCCAGGTAAAGCTAAGATGGGAAAATCTTGAAATAGCTTTTCCGGTAGCACAATAATCTTTTATAAATCAGTACAAAGGCCTGGTTCTCCTAAAGATTCAGGCCTTTTGTTTTTATATAACCACCTCGCCCTCTGGGCACCCCTCCTTGAAAGAAGAAAAACCACCCCGGTCTGCGACCACCCCTCCTTGAAAAGGAGGGGAGTTGCGGAACGCTAGATTTTTCCTGTTCTCAAAATTTCTGAATTTTGTCAACTATTTCTGCCCAATTTCAATGATGAATTGGGTTCTAAAAACTCCCCTCCTGCGAAGGAGGGGTGCCCGCAGGGCGGGGTGGTTGATGGGAGTTCTAATGCCTCTACATCATATAAATTCTTCTTTATAGAGGTTTAAAAGAACTGTGTTCGAAGCCTTTATAATATTTTAGAATAATAATAAGTGAAGACTAAACTAATTGGGCGACAACCACCCCGGCCAACAGCCACCCTTCCTTGAAAGGGATTAAAAACCACCTCGGTCTGCGACCACCCCTTCTTGAAAAGGAGGGGAGTTGCGGAACGCAAGATTTTTAACTGTTTTCAAATTCCTAAGTATTGTCTACTATTTCTACCTAAATGCAAAAATGAATTGGGTTCTAAAAACACCCCTCCTGCGAAGGAGGGGTACCCGCAGGGCGGGGTGGTTGATGCAAGTTTCTCTTAGCAGTAATTTTCACTCTTCAACCAACCAGTCACGCTCATTCTTTGCTTGTTTGTTACCAGAACTTCATGCAGTAATTCATCGCTTTTGAAGAAAACCATTTTCCCGCTTGTAGGATCAATTTTTTGATCGGCACCTGCCTGATGGATCATGAGCTGGCCACCATCTGCTTCTGTCCAATCTTCATTCAAATAGCTGATCATTGAAAACTTACGGTTCGAATTATTCTGAAACTGGTCCAGATGTCTTTTGTAAAAACTGCCTGGTTCGTAAAGAGAATAATGGAATTCACAATCCTGGATGCCCGCGTAACAATTCATGTTCAGATACCTGATAAAGCCTTCGATCTGTACAAAAAATTCATTTTCAAATTGATTGTCGCCTTTTCTGTTCAACCAATAGATCTCATCGCTTCGCACTGTTTTGTCCTGGATTAATTTTTCAGCGTTCCCAACGCCGGCAGAAGTAAATAATTTTTCCACATACAAGGCTAAAAGGTTTGTTTTTAAATGCGTAGCCAGATTATCACTCAAAAAATGATCTGCAATACCCACATTTTCTTCTATATATCCGTTGACAAGCGTTTCAAAATCTTTGTTCAAAGTTCGTGGTGCTATTAGTAATAGCATGCAACAAGGTAGGTCTATTCAAGGACTTAATATTTTAAATTAAGTCTGCCTTTTCTGTTCTAAGAATGTTTACTCTTTATGCCCTGGCTCGCATGTTGCGAGACTGAGCTATCCCAGGCCTCTGGCCTAAATAATCAGGCATGCTTAACAGGTCACATAAAATAATACTGGCCAAAGGCTGATTAAGCGTACATGCGCGACATGCGAGCGAAGGCAGAGAGATTGGAATATGCGATCTAATACCGGGGACTTATGCTCAACTGAATAGCAATTATCATCCATAATAAAAAAAAAACTGTCAGTTTTGTGCTGACAGTGTTCTATTAACCTATCTATTTTTCTACTCTTTCATTCATTTTTGCCATTTGCGATGCTATGACCTCATCAGGCAATAAATTCGAAAGTTTATCCTGGATATTGTTTTTTATGCCGCTTACTACTGTAGTATCACCTCTCATTAAAGCTTCAAATCCATCTTTTGCTACTTTAGCCGGATCTGCCAACTGATCAGGCTGATGGATTTTAATATCTTCTGCACCAGCTTCTCTGAAAAAATCAGTGTCTGTAGCTCCGGGACGCAGTAATGTGACCGTAACGTTAGTTCCTTTCAGTTCATTTATAATGGACTGGCTGAAAATATAGATGAAAGCTTTTGTTCCTGCATAAACAGCCTGCATAGGTGTAGGTGCTTTACTTACCATTGATGCGAGCTGAAGAATTTTACCTTCATTTCTGGCAATCATGTCTTTAAGAAATAATTTTGTGAATATAACCAGTGTATCAATATTCAGCCTTATTGTACCGAGCTCTTCGTCAAGGTCTGTATCAGAAAATTTGCCAAAAACTCCGGCACCTACGTTATTAACCAGGATATCTACTACAATTCCTTTTGACCTAACTTCTTCATAAACTTCTTTGGCAGCGTTAGGTTCTGCCAGGTCTTTTACAATGTTTGTCACTTTTATATTGTGAGCCATGATAAGGTCGTCACCAATCTCTTTCATTTTTTCCCCATTCCTTGCCACGTGTACAATGTTGTAACCGTTTTCGGCGAAAAGTTTTGCCAGTTCATATCCAATGCCGCTGGTAGCTCCAGTTACCAAAACGGTTTTATTATTATTTTCAGTCATGTAAATTTAATTTTATACGAAAACTATAAAATCTGTGCCGTGTTGGCTTCGGCTTCGCTCAGCCAACGGTGAACTTCGCTCAGCCAATGGTGAACTTCGCACCGCAAGGTCGTTGAGCGGAGCCGAAACGATCTTGCTCACCTATTGGCTTCGACTTCGCTCAGCCAACGGTGAACTTCGCACTGCCAACGGCGAGTTCCCCCAAACAACTATATCCACCTTAATCCAGTGAGCATGCTTGGTAGAAGATCCTGACAATTATTTATACAGTAGTGCTGATGATTATTCAGGTAGAAAACGACTTGTTAAGTTGTTGTAGTTTAGTAGCGTTGCAAACGCTGGTCTCGGAAGTCCTTGTTGCAAACGAGGACTATTTGGGAGTTTAAATAACCCAATTCATTTTTGCATTTTGGAAGAAAACTGTCAACTATTTGGGAGATTTTAAGGACAGTTCAAAATGTCAAATTCCGCAATTCCCCTCTTTTTTCAAGGAGGGGTGGTCGCAGACCTGGGTGGTTATTTTCTGAACAAGGAGGGGTGGCTAAAAGCCGGGGTGGTTATTTTTTGAACAAAAGGAAATTTTAAAGCTATTTAAATTTTAGAATAAAAATCCTTAA
>JACMRH010000323.1 GCA_014376535.1 Cytophagales bacterium
CCTTCTCTTTTTCTTACACTGTAGCACGTGTCCTGACGAGGCATTAGGATAATGGCATTTTCTGGAGTTGCGTCCCTTATCATTTTTAAAACCTGAAAATCGTATCCAATTTTAGCGCCAAGTTTTTCGTCTGAACTTAATTGTGGATATTTTTTTATGACTTTCAAGTTTTCCTTTATCAGATCTTCTTTTAGCCATGTATAACTTGGTACGTTTTTATAGGCAATAAGAGTAATAAAAAAAGAAACTGTTAATGCAATTAGATTTAAATGAAAGGGAATTCCTTTTTTATGATCCAACGAAGGTAAAGGTTTATATTCAGGTGCCTGAGTAATTTTTTTTGCCATTTGATTAATTCAAAAATCAAAATTACATAGTTTAAATAACTAAAAAGGTGAACATAAATTAAAATAATATTTAATTCAAGCCTTGATAATTTTGCTGATTTGTATTGATAAATCTAGGAATACCATCTTTGGGTTTACATTTCGTTCTATTTGGTAGTACGATTCATTAATCCACTGACTAATTCTATCTACTTTGTTAGCCTGGATTACTTTTGAGAAATTGGCCATAAAACTTTTCTCCTCCACAGTAAGCCTAATTTGTTCAGGTTTGCCATAATTATAAATTAAAGATTCTCTCAACATCGAAAGACCAAATTGTAAAAGATTCTTTTGAGGTTCTTTACCCATATTTTGAAATTCCTCTGATAAGAAAACCAAATCAACCATTTTCTGGCCGTAACATAACCTAAACCAATTTTGAAATAAAGCAAGGTTGTTGTCCGGCATTCCATGTACCAGTTCTCTGGCAGCATTCATGTTTCCTTCAGCTAGTCTTGCTATTTGTTCAGTTTTTTCAAGGTCTGCACCAAAATCTTTCATTAAAGTGGATGATATTTCGTCATCAGTAAAACGGCGAACAGAAACTAACTGGGTCCTGGAAAGTATTGTTGGAAGTATTTTCTCGTAATCGTGGGCGATTAACAAGAATTGGGTTCTTTGATTGGGCTCTTCCAGTACTTTCAATAAAGCGTTAGCAGCTTCATTACCAAGTAATTCCGGCAGCCATATAAAAATGATTTTTTTTTCAGCTTCAAAAGGTTTTAATGCCACATTGTACAGAATTCTTCTGCTTTCTTTAACAGAGATGCTTATTTGCTTGCTTTCTATCTCTGCATGAGACGCCCAGTTTCTGAGAGTCGGATAAAAATTTTCTGAAATAAGACTTCTCCATTGGGCCATCATTTCCGCTTTACCCTGGTCTTCGTCCTTGTCACTCAGGCTTTTATATGGAAGGACAAAGTGAAAATCAGGATGAATAAATTTTTTTGTTTTAGAACAAGTGTCACATTCGCCACAGGCATCCTTTTCGGTCCTGTTTGGACAAAGCATAAAGTTTGCAAATGATATAGCCAGAGGTAGACCCGCTCCTCCGTCATCGCTTCTGATAAGCAATGCGTGTGCCAGATGATTTAGTTTTACGGCGTTAGTTAAAGCAGATTTTACTTCTTCCTGACCTGGTATGTCTCTAAAATTCATTATTTAAAGACCTAAATATTCAAGTATTTTTCCTTTATAACTTTCATATGGTGCATTTCATGCCCAATTGTAGCCCTTAAGGTTTCTTCTACAGAAATTTCATATTTCCAGGCGGTTCCTTTTAGTTTCAATTGGTCAGGTGAGAGAATTGTTACAAATGTTTTTGTCGCAGCTCTGACAGCTTTAAAGTCTTCAATCAGCATTAAAAAATCAACCTGGTTAAATCGTGAATTATTAACAAAAATATCCTGCTCATATCCTGGTAAAATGGTCTTGTCATTTCTGCTAAATCTCAATGCTCTATAGGTCATTATTCTTTCATGGTCGGTTATGTGGCCGAGAATTTGTTTAATACTCCATTTACCTTCCTGATAGCTGAAAGAAGCTTTATCTTCTGAAATGGCTTCTAAAACAGAAATGTTTTCAATCGATCCAAAAAGGGAATTAATTCCTTCCCCTTCAGTCAAGGAAATGTAATATGGAAATCCATCAGATATTTGCATATTAAAATTTATTAAAAAACATTTTCAACATTTTCTTTATATACTTTAGTAATGCCCTCCTTCAATCCTATAGAAGCTGTCCATCCTAATTTTGCCATTTTTTGTACGTCCATTAGTTTTCTAGGTGTTCCATCAGGTTTTGAAGTATTGAATTGTAAGTCGCCTTTATATCCTACAACTTCTTTTACCATTTCTGCCAGCTCCCGGATAGTTAAGTCTGAACCGTATCCAATGTTTACCAACTCAATACCACTGTAATTTTGAAGCAAATAATAACAAGCATCTGCGAGATCATCCACATGTAAAAATTCTCTTTTAGGTGTGCCTGTTCCCCATATCTCCACACTTGGGCTGCCTTCTTTTTTTGCTGTATGAAATTTTCTAATCAGGGCAGGAAGTACGTGCGAATTGTTCAGATCGTAATTATCGTTAGGCCCATAAAGATTTGTAGGCATCGCTGAAATAAAATCACAGCCATATTGTAGCCTGTAACTTTCACACATTTTTATACCTGCAATTTTTGCAATAGCATATGGTTCATTGGTTTCTTCCAAAACCCCTGTAAGAAGCGATTCTTCTTTTAGCGGCTGAGGTGCAAATTTCGGATATATGCAAGAAGAGCCTAAAAAAAGCATTTTTTTGACCTTATTTACATAAGATTGATGGATTACATTAGCCTGAATCATCAGGTTCTCGTAAATAAAATCTGCCCTATATGCATTGTTAGCATGAATGCCACCTACTTTGGCGGCAGCAAGAACAACATAATCAGGTTTTTGTGCCTCAAAAAAATCACATACTGCTTGTTGGTTCCTTAAATCAAGTTCTTTAGAAGTTCGGTAAATGATATTAGAAAAGCCTTCTTTTTCCAATTTTCTCACTATTGCAGATCCAACCATTCCGCGATGTCCAGACACATATATTTTATCTGATTTGTTCATAATTAATCAATAGTCCTGAATGTTTATTATAGGTTGCAACAAGTTGCAAGTTATTAAATCTTCATTCAATTATTACAGGTTTGGCAGGTCTGAAAGATTTAAAAGGGGATAAAACCAAATTTTAAAATTGACAATATTTTAATAATTACCTTTGTGTTTTCAACATCAAAATGGAATTAAAAGGAAAACTTATACAATTATTGCCGCTACAAACCGGCGAGGGAAAAAACGGAACCTGGAAAAAGCAGGATATTATTATTGAACAACAAGGCCAGGTCCCCAAAAAAGTTTGTATTTCTATTTGGGGCGACAAAATGAATACCTCTTCTCTAATAATTGGAGGTATGCTAACCTTGCAGGCTGATGTTGAAAGCAGGGAATTTAATGGAAAATGGTATACAGACGTAAAAGCCTGGAAATTTGAAGTTTCAGGTTCTGAAACCAACTCAGCACCAACCAACAATTATGTGGATTCCGAACCTCCTTTTGTTAGCCAGGCTGGTGAAGATGATTTGCCTTTTTAACTGAACAACCAATTGTTTATCAAATTATAAGCTTACGTTTTGCATAGTGAGCTTATAATTGCATTTCCCGCATTAATTCTGAAAGGTTCAAATTAGCTTGTGAAGTAGTAAATCAAAACCATTGGCAGCAGATTCATGAAAAAGATAATGATTGATTGGGTAGATGCTGAATCGGTTAGATTATTTTGTCTGCCAATGAAAAGTTTTATTCCCCATATTATCAAGGCCATGTAATAAATTGTAACTATAAATAAAGGGAGCCCAACAAGTCCTAAAAACATATTGAATCCATCATCTGTCATCAGGTTGAACCAGATCCACAAAATCAAAATACCTGAAACCATTAGAAAAACGGAATTTATAAACTGGACAATTTGTACTATTCCTGTAGTACCTTCTCTGTTTTGGTTAGTTTTTCTGTTCATTGAATAAAATAATAGGAAACAGTATTTCTAAAATTAAAGGGCTTTTGTTTTCTTCCCAAAAGCAAATAAAAACGCTAAAATAATAATGCAAATAAAGTTTTTCAAGGCGATATTCATGATTAGGTTTGGACTTAAGCTTACATTCCAATATATGATGGAGATGATTGAAGCAATTGAAACAGAGCCTATTAAATAAAAAGAATTATAAGGAACAAAATAACTTCTTTGCCCAATCAAATAACTTGTTGCCGTCATAAAACCATAACAAGCCAGTGTTGCCCATGCACTTCCTAAGTACCCAATTGCCGGAACCAAAAGTACATTTAAAATAATAGTAACCACTGCTCCAGCAATGCTTATCCACATGCCTATTTGTGTTTTGTCGGTAAGCTTGTACCAGATTGAAAGATTGTAATAGATACCTAAACAAAGATTTGCAGCTAAAAGCAATGGCACTACTACTAATCCTTCTCTGTATTCTTCATTGCGAAGGAAATATTTAATCCAGTCAAGGTTAAAACTAATCAATAATAAGACTGCTGCACAACTTAAAACAAACCAGTGCATGATTTTCGCATACATTTCAGGTGAGTTTTTGTCTTGTGCTTTTGAAAAGAAAAAAGGTTCTGAGGCATACCTGAATGCCTGTATTCCAAGGCTCATGAATATTGATAATTTGTAGCAGGCACCATAGATACCTACAGCAGCAAGCGAACTTTTTCCAGGATAAAAGTTTGCCGGTAATAAAAATTTCAAGGCAATTCTGTCAACAACTTCGTTAATCATACCTGCAAAGCCCATTATCATAATAGGAAGGCCATAACCAAGGTACATTTTCACTGTATGCCAGTCTAAAGAGGCTCCTTTCCATAAGGTAAAGTATTCTATAAAAAAGAAGATCTGCACAGCATTTGCAAAGAGATTGGCAATTAAAACTAAATCTACATTTGGGTTGTGGTCGCCACTTATTCGGGGTAGGATTACCAAAAAAAGAATATTTAAACCAATGTTCAACAGGATGTTAAGTATTTTAACAAAAGCGAATTTTTTGGCTTTTCCTTCCTGTCGCAGCCTGGCGAAGGGTATAGCGAGTACGGCATCAAATCCAAGGATAGCGGCGAGTAAAATAATAATATTGCCGTTGTCAGGATATTTAAGAAGATCTGCGATCTGGTTGGACAATAGCATCATCAAACTGCAAAGCACAAACGTGGTAATTACCACCAGCGATTGTATTTTTAGGAATACCTTTTCCTTGTCTACACCAGCTTTATTACATTGTCTGAAATAAGTGGTTTCCATACCGTAAATAAAAACGACATTCAAGAAGGCAGCATACGAATAAACTTCGGTAATAACACCATACTGTTCAGGTAAGAAAACAGAGGTATAAAAGGGGACTAAAAGGTAATTTAGAAACCTACCTATTATACTGCTTAATCCATAAACAGCAGTTTCGCTTGCAAGTTTTTTCAGGATCCCCATAAATATTTACGATTTTGGAATTACGATGTACGAATGGATTTATCTATTCTAGCTCTCTTCGCGAAATAGCAATTTATAATAATTCATTCCGGTAGTTTCATCTACACCTTTTTCAATATTTTCCTTATTTCCATGAACGTAAATATGAAAGTTCTTATCCAGTTTGATGATGCTTTTGTAAAACTTGGACTGCTTTTTTACGGCTTTATCAGAAATGTTAAATTCATCAGCGATGGTCACTTCATGTGTTTCCTGGTATTCGTGCTTGAAATCTCTAAACTTGTCAATGATTTCCGGTTGCTGTATTACATCGTTTGCAAATTCTTGAAAATCAAACGTTTCTTTTTCTTTGAAGAATTTTTTTGTCCGGTTTTGTATGTCAATTTCATCAGCTTTTGAAACATCATAATCAACTTTCAATTTGTCCTGAACAAAATTGTCGTACATTTTCATGTATCCCTGAGTGTGGTAATAATTATCTTCTCTGGGTTTTACTTTCAGGAATTCATCTTTCCAATACAAGGCTCCTTCCTGTTTATTGAGGTTATCAACCAAAACCACAATGTAGCCTTTGTCTTTTTCTGTGTTGAAAATTAAACAGCCTTTGTCGAGCTTATTAATATTAATTCCTTCATCTGCGGCCATTTCATAGCCATGCTGGTTGTTATAAACCTTGAGATATTTATCCTTGTTCTCAGACTTGAAAATCCCAATGCAATCAGTTTCTTCATCCTCCACTACACAGTTAGAAAAATAGCCCACATACATATCTCCAGCTTTTACTTTCGGGTGTGTCGACTTTTCGTAAAGGTGTTTTGCAATATTTTGAGATTGTTCGAGAAAGCTAGTATTATCTTTAAATATCTTGCTTACAAAAGCATAGATTTCATTCAATTCCAGCCCGGTTTCATGTTTTAGATGGTAATATTCACCGGTACTTTTGAACGGCCCCAAAAAATATTGCTGCAAAAGCGAAAGAACTGCTTCATCCAGCCCATTAACAATTTCAGAAGTTAGTTTCAGATCTTCATCCAATGTTTTGTTACCTACAAAATGGGCAGCAAGTTTATCTAGCTGAGAGTTGGAAAAATTGAGCATAAATTGGGATGTCCATGACAAATATAGGTGGATTGATTATAATGACATTAATTGCTAGTGAAATCAGATTGAAATACAGCCCTGACCTTTTGGAAATGGATTTTTTTTGTCAACTTACGCACCTGTTTTTAAAACATTAAACACTACTGATTTTATGTCAAACCCAGCTCAAATTATCCTGGACGGAAAAACGTTCGAACTTCCGGTTATTGAAGGTTCTGAAAACGAAAAAGCAATAGATATTGGAAAACTCCGCGATTTGACTGGCTATATCACATACGATGTAGGTTATAAAAATACTGGTGTAACGAAAAGTGCAATCACATTTTTGGATGGTGAAGAAGGAATATTAAGGTACAGAGGCTACCCGATAGAGCAGCTGGCAGAAAAGTCTAACTTTCTTGAAGTTGCTTATTTATTGATCTACGGAGACCTTCCAACTAAAGAACAATACGCTGCTTTCGATAAAACTATAGATGATCATTCTATGATCCATGAAGACGTGAAAACTATCCTTCACGGTTTCCCTTCATATGCTCATCCAATGGGTGTTCTTTCGTCGTTGGTTTGTTCTTTGACGGCGTTTTATCCTGAATCCTTAAACCCTAATGCTTCAGAAAAAACGATCAACGATTCTATTATTCGTTTGATTGCGAAAATGCCAACGATGGTTGCGTGGGCATACAAAAAATCAAAAGGACGACCTGTAAATTACCCAATAAGAGACCTTGAATATTGTGCAAACTTCATGCATATGATGTTTGCTGACCCTACTGAAATTTATGAAGTTGACCCTGTTGTATCTGATGCCTTAAATAAATTGTTAATCCTTCATGCTGACCATGAGCAAAACTGTTCTACGTCAACTGTAAGAATAGTCGGATCTTCTCAGGCAAGTTTATATGGCTCTATTTCTGCAGGTATAAATGCGCTTTGGGGGCCGCTTCACGGTGGTGCAAATCAGGAAGTTATTGAAATGCTTGACCAGATTCAGAATGATGGCGGAGATACCAAAAAATGGATTGCAAAAGCAAAAGATAAAAATGATCCTTTCCGCTTGATGGGCTTTGGCCACAGGGTATACAAAAACTTTGATCCAAGGGCTAAAATCATTAAAAAAGCATGTGACGATATTTTGCACAAATTGGGAGTAAATGATCCTGTTTTGGCTATTGCCAAAGAACTGGAACAAGCTGCTTTGAGCGACGAATATTTCGTTGAAAGAAAACTTTATCCTAACGTGGATTTTTACTCTGGTATCATTTACCGTGCGTTAGGAATTCCTACAAATATGTTCACTGTAATGTTTGCACTTGGCCGCTTACCTGGCTGGATTGCACAATGGAAAGAACTTCGTAACACAAAAGAGCCAATTGGTCGTCCAAGACAAGTGTATATAGGCGAGAAAACGAGAGACTACGTTTCTATGGTAGATCGCGGGTAATTTAGTTTTGAGTCGTGAGTTGTGAGTTGTGCGTAGCTTACAGTAATTATTAGATTTTAAAAAAAAGAGGTCATGTTTTCCATGGCCTCTTTTGTTTTAAAAAAAATGTCATTTAGTTTATTTAAAACATCCAATCCTGATTTTCTGACAACTGTTTACACACAACGCACAACTCATCACTTATAACTGATATATTTGCTACCCTTAAAAAATCCGCATGAAGATCTCTTTCAACTGGTTGAAAAAATACATATCTATAGATAAAACGCCACATGAGATAGCGGATTTGCTCACTCATTCCGGCCTTGAAGTAGAAGGGGTAGAGTTGCAGGAAAGTATTCCGGGTGGTTTGAAAAATTATGTTGTTGGTCACGTCCTGACTTGCGAAAAACACCCTAATGCGGATAAATTAAGCAAAACTACTGTGGATGTTGGAAATGGATTAGTACTTCCAATTGTTTGCGGAG
>JACMRH010000324.1 GCA_014376535.1 Cytophagales bacterium
GCCCTTATGAAAATTACAACCAAAATGAACTCGAATTATACCTTAATGGTTCTGTTTATGGTGCCATTTTGCACCAACGACTGGTTCTTCCTTTGCATGGGAGTTGTTTTAAGTATAAGGATATGGGCATAATGCTTTGTGGTGACTCTGGAGCAGGAAAATCTTCGGTTACTGCCTCTTTTAGTTTAAACGGAGCCGCATTTTTAACCGATGATATTACGCCATTATTGTTCAGAACTGGCAAACCTCAAATCTGGGCCATGTCAGATAGGATAAAGCTTTGGAGCGATAGCCTCGAACAATTAACACAGGTAAAAGATGGACTGCATCAAATTGACCCGGAAACAGAAAAATTCTATTTTCCCATGAGTTCTGATAAGGGAAAACTAGTCCCTCTCCATCAAATTTTCTTGTTGGCTATACACGATGAGCTTGAAGTAAAGTTTCGGGAGGTTACAGGTATTGAAAAATTTACAGCACTCCGAAATGAAATATACAGATATGAATACCTTGAGGGAATGCCCGAATGCGAAAAAGAGTACTTTGAACAAATTACTTGTATCTGTAAAGAAGTAAGAGTTGCAAAAATTTTACGTCCAAAAGAAATTGGGATTAAACAATTTTGTGGATATCTGGAAAAATATATTTACTCGCTGGAAATCTGAGTATCCCGGACAATTTAAATTTCTTAAACGTTGGAGTTACTAAACCTTTATTAGCTCATCACAATTAATTTTTTAAAAGAAGAAGGGTTAACTATAAAAAATGAGTGCAATTTTTGGAATACTTGATTTAAAGGGCGGTCCAGTCAATCTGGTCTGGATAAAATCGATGCAGGAAGATTTGGCACATCGTGGGCCGGATGGGCATGGGCTTTACAGAGAGCATTCGCTGGTATTGGGACACCAATTACTTCAGGTTACTCCAGAATCCATGTACGATAAATCGCCCTATGAGGAGGATGGATTTGTTATAACTGCCAATGCAAGGTTAGATGAGCGGGAAGCATTGATGGCCAGGTTACAGATTGTTGGTGAGGAAAGGGAAAAAATAACAGATTCCATATTAATGCTACGTTCCTATCGTAAATGGGGCAAAGACTTTGTAAAAGATATTTATGGAGACTTTTCTTTTGCTATTTGGGATAAAGAAAAAAAAGAACTCTTTTGCGCAAGAGATCAGATGGGGGTTAAACCACTACTCTATTATTTTCAGGATAACCGTTTTGTTTTTTCAACAGAATTAAGGGCGATTGTTAAACTTCCCTTTGTAAAAACAGAAATTGATCATTCTCATCTCCGGGATCAGGTAATTGGAATCTGTGACATTCCAGACAGAACTTCGTGGAAAAATATTGTGAGGTTAAGAGCTGCAAGCATCCTATATCTTAGTAGTTCCGGTATTGCTATTAGTCAATACTGGGAACCGGAGTATAATCGAAATTCAAAGTATAAATCTGAAGAACAAAGTGCTTTAGCTTTGCGTGAAATATTGGAAAGAGTTATAGCTGAACATACCCGAGTAATTGGAGGTGTAGGCGTACCGTTAAGCGGAGGGCTGGATTCAAGTACTATTGCATGCCTGGCAGCACGCAAATTAGCTTTAGAAAATAAGAACCTAACTACTGCTTCTTCTGTTTTAAATCCCACCTTTACAGAAACGGATATCAAAGATGAACTTGGGTATATACAAACAGTTTTACAGCAGGAAAAAAACATTGATTCAACTTTTATTTATAATACTGATCTTCAGTTT
Organism: Cytophagales bacterium; assembly: GCA_014376535.1. Lineage (GTDB taxonomy): Bacteria > Bacteroidota > Bacteroidia > Cytophagales > UBA9547 > UBA9547. The sequence goes on from JACMRH010000324.1 coordinate 1,756, forward strand.
CTTGGGAATTTAGATGAGAAGTTTAATCGACATTATGCCCCCTTCAACAATTCTTACTATGTAGATGAAGCATTGTATAACCAATTCAAATTAAAATCCGTCCGAAGGGTGCTTTCAGGATATTTGGGAGACATTACCACATCTAACAGTACAATCTACCCCTTACCGCATTTACTATTAGCAGGAAGATTTGGAACCTTTTTTAAGTTAAGCCGGAAGATGAAAAAAAATATGGAGGGGAATTTTTTTTCCTTTATTATCAACAATATTTTAATACCTGTTGCCCCGATGTTTTTACTCAAAGAAGGTTATAGATTTAAAGGTCATAAAATTCCATGGGATATTAATAACCTGCCGCTACATTTTAGTTTTTTGGAAAAGCATCAGTTACAAAAAAGGAGCAGGGCCTATCACAAAAACTATCTCGTTCACCAGCTTCAAATTTCCAGGAATATTTGGGCCACGCCATGGGAGAAATTTGAAGAGGATTGGGACTGCGGTTCCTCACATCATCAGATAGAAATAACTTACCCCCTATTGGACAGGAGAGTAGTGGAATTTTTACTTCAATTGCCGGTAGAGCACTTCTATTCTGAAGGTTTTACAAGAGGTTTGATAAGAAAAGCTATGGATGGGATTTTACCCGAAAAAATAAAAACAAGAAAAGATAAATACCCTTATTCTCCCGGTTATCATGCTATCATCCAAAGAGATATTTTGAAGATTAAGGCTTTACTAATGAGTGAAAAACTAAGTGTTCAAATGGAAAATATGATTAACAAGGATAAGTTGATTAGCCAATTAGAAAAAATTGTAAAGTCAAAAACTTCTCGTATTTTTAACATCCGTTACTGGGAACTTCTTTCTGTGTGTACTTGGGTTGCCTTTAGTAATTGGTCATTAAACAAAAAACGCTAATTATATTTTTTATGACAAAGAAAGTAAAAAAACAGTGGAATCGACCTACAATTACTACATCTCTACGAATAAAGCAAACCTTATCTAAAGGAGGTCCGGGAGGAGATGGTGGACCAGGGAATCAGAATAGATCTTAATAAAAACTTATCTATTAATAGATAAGTTTTGACAAAACAGTAGTTGTAAGCAGTAATTTTTATCCTAGTTTTACAAGTTTAACATTGTTCAATTTAATATGGTTTAAATTTTTTTAATAATAAATTTTCGTCATAATTTTTTTTGGGGATTTATTATCATCTTTAATTTTACCCGATTCGCTACATTTTACGCACAATTTTTTTCTACTTACTTCGAATGATTCTCCAAAATAAGATACCTCACCTCTTTCATTCTATATTCCCTGAGGTCCTTGATATAGAATTTCCCGAAGAGCAAATTGCAACGTGCAACAGTTGTACACTTTGCCGATCTGCAGAAAGCCCTTATATAAATACCAAATGTTGTACTTACCAACCAACTTTAGTTAATTTTTTGCTCGGTGGTGTATTTGAAGATGATGATATAGCCCTGGATGTAGGCAAAGAACGTATTCAAAGCCAGATTAAATCCAGGGCTGGGGTAACTCCATATGGTATTATTCCTTCGGCTGCTTATATTTTTCGTGAAAAAAAAGCAAATAGCCAGGATTTTTGGTCAAGACCTCACCAGCTTGTAGAATCTATTCGTTGTCCATATTCTCACGAGGGTCTTTGTACTGTTTGGAAATATAGGGAAAACTTATGTGTCACATTCTTCTGTTCTTCAATTGGCGGAGTTGCCGGTCAAACATTTTGGAAAAAAGTAAATTCTTATTTAAAAATGGCTGAAACCAGTCTCGCCCAATATGCAATGCTTCAATTAGGCTGGCCGCCGGCCAAAATTAAAACCGATGCTGTTACGGCCGTCGATTTTAAATTTGAAGAGGAAGATGGAATAATAAATGATGCGAAATATGCAGCGTTATGGGGCGATTGGATAGGAAGAGAGGAAGAATTTTACCGGAGTTGCTTTAATATAGTCAAAAATATAGATGCCGTCACTTTTAAGCATATAACAGGACAGACCCGTGAAATATTGGAAGCTGCTATAAGAGATACACAAAAAAAATTTCTCTTAAGTAGCCTGCCTGATTTTTTATTACTGCATCCAGGTGTTATTGCAGATAAATCTAATGAGGATCATGTAGTTTTAATACTAGGAGAAATAACTGTGAAAGTATCTTCAGCATTATTACCCCTTATTTATAGTTTTAACGGCAAACGGCAAACGGTTGAAGTTTTTCAACTCGGGTATAATATTCTCTTTAACATGAGCGATTTAGTGGATGAACTTAGAGAAAAGGGTATGTTGATTAAGCCATAAAATAGTAGCAGCGATGAATAATGATTTGAATACAACTTGGCAGGTATCACAAAAGGTCCTCTCGAGCAAAATAGA
>JACMRH010000325.1 GCA_014376535.1 Cytophagales bacterium
CTTGCGGTCGGCTTGGAGGTTTTTTATTCTTTTGATGAGTTCAGTATAAAGCAATCCTCCATAACCTTCATAATTAGGTGCTTTATTCAAAAAATCGTCTGGATTATTGCCATTTACATAGTAGTCCAGTGTATCAAGAGATGCTTCATTCATCTCAATGTTTGAGAGTTGAATTTTCATTTCCGCTACTTTTTTCAGGTTGGTTTCAACCTCCATTCTCGTGTTGGTAATTTTATGAGCTAGTTTGTACGCTTCCAGTTCCTGCTCTGATTTAGAAAGCTGTAAGGCAATCTCTTCAAGCTGATGGTCGATGAACTGAACGGTTTTTTTAGCTGCACTTGTTTTAAGAACAATCCCGTTTTCAATATAGGCTTCCATCAAAGTGTTAGTGAAAAGCGCAGTCTTTTCAGGCAAAGGATGTTTGTAAATAACCCGTATAACAGGAATTTCTTTGTCCAATTCCTTAATATCAAGATCTTTAGAAATTTGTTTTACAACCTGATCTTCTGAATAAATAAGGAATTCATAATTGTCATTTAGCCTAACTTGAGGCTTGGCCCTTAAAAGAGAATCGTTGCGGTAAATGGTTAGTTGCATTCCGGGCAAATCCAGAGGGACAGAAAACTTTCCCTGAAAAGCCAAATCTTTCTGCTCATTTTTAACCGAAACTGTATAAACCAGCCCATTGGAAGAGGTGAAATTTACAGGCAACCCATACTTCGTTTTGTCTGAAATTTTATACTTAACCTTGAAAGGACTTTCAGAAAAAAGCTCTGTTTTGCGTATGCTTCCGATCCTGAAATACACCACATCGAAAGACACTTTCCCTAAGGCATATTTGATCAGTTCCGGTGATTTGAATACTTCCACCTCGGCCATCACTTTGTTAGAATGAGTGAAAACGTCGAAGTCTTTGAAAAGATTAGCATGGGATATACCCATATTAACATCCTCCAGTTTCACTCTTCCTGTACATTCGTACATGGGTGTTGCATAATATACAATGCGGGAAGCGATGAAAATTAATATACCCATCAGCACTGCAATAAAAGGCGAACCTTTTATTACAGGCATCATGATTCTCAATATTTGCTGGACGTTATTCATCTTATTGTTTTCCCAGGAAAGAAATGAGAACAACTATCGCTGTAATAAGTCCTGCAAAAGGAATAAGGGTGGTAGCTCTTTTATCAAAGACTTTAGCCCTTCTTGTAGGAATATAAATTATGTCGTTGGATTCGATCACAAAGTTATTGGCTTCATATTCAGATAATCTGGTCAGATCCAGCTCTATTTTTATAGATTCTTTGCCTTTCTGTCTTACGATCGTGATGTGCTTCTTATCAGCATAAGTGTCAAATCCACCGGAGCGGCCAATCATTTCTATGATCCCATATTTTTCCTTTTCCAGGATAAGAGAACCTGGTTTTATCACTTCTCCCAGCACAGTTACCTGCCTGTTCAGTATTTTAACCGTTACTATAGGATTTACAATTTGTCTGGCAAACATTCCTGCAATAGAATCTGCCAGTTGACCGGCAGTAAGCCCTGCAACATGCATTTTACCAAGGGCGGGTACAACAGTATTTCCGGATTTGTCAACCAAAACCCATTTACCATATACCTCATTGGAATTATAGATTCCAAAAGTGGAGCCAACACTCAGGTCGTCATGGTTCCAGATGCTTATGGTAAGCTTATCGTCAACCCTGATCTTATGTTCAAAGCTTGTGGAATATTGTGTAAACAGGCTATCAGGAACTGAGGCTTTGCCTTTGCTCTTGAAGAGATTCTGAGGACTACACGAGCCAAGAAACAAACAGCAGATGGCAAGAAAGAAAATAAGTTTTTGTTTCATTTATAAAAGAAATCGGATAATGCCTAAGGTACTTATCACTAGAGTGATGATACTATATGTCATAATTCTTATAACTCTTTTGCGCTTGCGCACTTCA
>JACMRH010000326.1 GCA_014376535.1 Cytophagales bacterium
AAGGCGATTCATAGGCATGCTCCCATCTTCCGTCTTCTTTTGAAGCTTCTACTTCCGCCTTGCCAGCTGCCTGCATCAATCCTGATCTTTCAAGCCGTTCAATATGCTCCCGGTTTTTTGGGACCATATACTTTTCGATCTCCTGGGTGTAAATTTTTGAAGCCAGGATTGCGTGTCACAGGCCTTTTTTTGTCCATCAATCCAGCCATAACATAAGAATACATCAAGCGCCTCAGCATAGGTGACGGAGGGTATTCCGGATTTGATTTTGAAAAGCCGTATCCAGATGCCTGATTGTTCTTTGTAATGTTCTGCCAGCCAGGAACTGAATTCTTCAGAAGAAATAAATTCCAGAATGGGCAAGTCCGGTATTACCGTTTCGTTTTCGCCCTGAATTTCATTTTTCATTTAAAGCTGGTTCCAAGATTTTGTTCTCTTTTGCTATGTTTTTGACTTGCAAAATTCACACTGGCAAGATACCAGTAAGTTGTTGGTCATAGGAGATTACATAGGATGGATTCAACATTTTATCTTAAGGTTTGTGGTTACTCATACTATCGTTCAGCGCTGAACTAGGACAAAAATAATTTTTTTAAAACTTTTCAGTGATGAAGTGTTTACAAAAGGCGGGTGTATCCGTATTTGTGTATCGCCTAAAAAGAGAAACCTATATATTATCTAACGTCAACGTATGAAAAAACATCTGCTATTCGCCTTACTTCTTACATGCACCTTCTCTCTTTTTGCGCAGACTCCCGATTTTGGCATCTATGGCTATGCCGCAATGGATGGTAGTACCACTGGAGGAGCCGGTGGCCAGGTCGTGGCTCCTACCACCTTTGCCCAATTACAGCAATATGCTTCAGGGACAACGCCTTATGTGATCCTAATTGATCGCGAGTTTAAGGGCCCGAACGTATTGAAAATGGGCTCGAACAAAACTCTTTTTGGCGTGGGAACAAAAGGATTCATTAACCAGATTGGAGTCAGTATCCAATGCCAGCACAACATCATCATCCGGAACATTCGTTTTACCATGTCTGGGGTTCCTATTTCCAATGACGGAGAAAACAAGATCCAGGGCTTTAATTTTGATCCTGATTGTATCGCTATACAGGCCGATGATGAAACTTTGCCCGAGGCAGACCGCAAGTCCAGCCATATCTGGATTGACCATTGTGAATTTTATAACGAAGACCCTTATGTAATGCTCGACAAGGACAGGTACGATGGTTTAGTGGACATTAAAAATGACGTACAGTTTGTCACAATCTCCTGGAACTACTTCCACGACCACCATAAAGGATGTCTGTTTGGAAAGGGAAATTCAGATAATTTTGACAGGACGGTGACCATGCATCACAACAAATTCGAAACCATCCTTTCGAGGATCCCACTTCAACGTTTTGGAAAGCTTCACATGCTAAACAATTACATAGTAGATTGTCCGGACGGCAATGGCCTGAATGTCCGCATCAATTCCAATGCCTATGTAGAAGCCAATTATTTTGACAATGTGAAGAAACCTATTTTCGGCAAACCGGAAGAAGGAGGCAAAGCATTCTTAAAAGAAAATGTGTTCAAAAATTGTGGTGTACTACCTTCTGTTATAACCAGTTCTCTTTCTCCTAATGCGGAGCCATTAAACAGCAGCGAAGAATTCTCCATCTCTACGTATGTTCCTCCTTATTTGTATACAAAATTAAAGATCGCAGCAAATGATGTTCCTTCAAAGGTTACCACCTATTCTGGTATCGGAAAACTGCAGTCCCCAGCTCCGACTATTACTGCCCTTGAAGGTGAAGAGTTAATTCATTTATTGTATGCATATCCTAATCCTACCGAAGGACAATTAAAATTAAGTCATGAGGTTAAATGGGCACTTTCCAATTCAATGGGAGAAACCGTTATGCAGGGTGAAACGGATCATTTGGATCTTAAAAATCAACCAGCCGGAATTTACTTTTTAAATATGGAAGGAAATGTTCAAAAAATTCAAAAAAAGTAGTACCTGTCTAAAAGCATAAACATCTCTTTTATTTCCTACCTGGCGCTGGTTTGTTACCAGCGCCTTTTAAATGTTGGGTCCTGGCCAACGACAATTAATTCTAACATTCCTTAATCCTCAGTGCAATAACTTTGGCTGAGCTATGAAGCCATTCTTCAGGCATCGTTACAAATCCTTCTTTTACAGAATGTCTTCCGTGGTCTGTGGCACACAGGCCACTTTCTTTCGTTCTCGCCTTTGCAGGTCTTTTCACCTGTAAACAATTAGCAAGAGGCCAGGAAGTTTGGTCAAAAGACTCAACAAAGCTAAATATTGAAACCTATCTGGCGCTGGTTTGTAACCAGTGCTTTTTAAATGTTGGCTGCCCAGCCAACGGCAATCACTTCAGTTTAACTTTGATCTCTCCTCTGTGAAGTTCATTGTATTTAGAGATGTATTTGATCATCACCGAATAATCTTCGTCATACTTTTCTTTCAAATAAGCTATCCTCAATTCAGGCTCACCTTTAAGAATTTTCGAGAGTGGACCATTAGTCAATAAAAATTTATGGCCATTATTGAAATTGATCAAATATGGTGTCTTTTTTCTATTGATTTTACTTAATACATATGCAGCGGTTCCAATTGCACCAATTGGTCCATACCCAGCACCTGAACCAATGGCTTGAGAAACAGTAACATACTCAAAAGTATTGACCAGGCTATATCTATCCCATTTATTTACCAGAAAAAAATAATAGGACCTTACATCGTGCTGTTGCTTCACATATACATCCTTTCCATCACATAAACCCCACAAACTATCAATCCCAATCCCATCTTTAGCAAGAATTGTAATTTTATACACCATTGTACTATCTCCATCTTTAAATTTCTCTTTTGTCAAAGTTTTTGTAACGCTATCAAACTGAGATTTATAAAATGGATCATTGTCCAAAAATTCCTGATAGGTTCTGTAAATACCTTTCTGATGGTTTGAACGGTTAAAAACATCGCTTTGAGAAAAGCAATCCTGGAACGAAATAACAATAAATAAAAAAATACTAAATTTCATGTTACAATTCGATTATGAATGTTTTACTTTCAAAAGTAATCTATTGAACGATTGGAAATTAAAAAATAAAAAGAGATTAAGCTTTTGCTATTTAATATCTATGATTCGCTACCTGGTGCTGGTAACCATTGCCTTATTCCGTGGACTGTGGCACACAGGCCACTTTCTTTCGTTCTGTGTGCCACAGACCAAGGTGATGAACGTTAAACTTCAGGCTAAAAAAAATTCCAAAAATCAAATGAAGACAAAAATGACCATGTGTTGCCTTCCGATTTTAATTCCTGGGCAGCCTTTCTATTCTTACTAGCTAAATTCATGATTTCACTTGCTATTCTCCAGTCTTCAATGGCAATAACATCACCACTTGAATATTCAGAGAGTAAATAATCATATTTCTTTCTGATTTCATCCTTTAAGAGGACTGCATAAGCTTCATTCACTAAAACAAATATTCTTTCACTTTCTTTTACAGGAGATGTAGAAGGATGATGTTCATTGAATAACTTTCTACACTCTTCATATAATTCCTGACAGGAATCACTTTCTGTTAAACCTAATAACTGATAATAATTTAGTATTCTGATTCTCATATTCACTCAACGGTTCTTTTCTCTACTCTTTAATTACTGTTGACCAATTACCTCACCTTCAGATACCTGTTATTCAGATATTGGACCCTACCTGGCGCTGGTTTGTAACCAGTGCCTTTTAAATGTTGGCTTCCTAGCCAACGACAATTACTTCTAAAATTCCTGGTTCTTCAGTACAATAACTTCTGGCTGAACTATAAAGCCATTCTTCAGGCATCGTTACAAATCCTTCTTTTACAGGATTGTTATGAATATAGTCAAGCTTTTCTTTGAACATACTGAATGAAGATAGTTCTATCGGATGATTATCATGTTGCCAAAATTGGTAAATATCATTTCCCGGAT
>JACMRH010000327.1 GCA_014376535.1 Cytophagales bacterium
ATGAATATTCTAATTCGTGAATTAGAGGATCCTATAAGTGTGCATTCAAGAAAAGGAGAAAGGGGAGGAGTAAATATTATCGATCTGGCAAACATAGATTCCTGCGCTTTTATAGAAACTCAAGACTTAGGAGTGTTGACGGATGATGGATTTCAAATACTTGGAAGATTCGATAATTCGGAAGTAAGAGGTTGTAATCTTCTAGTAATAAGTACTTAGTGTTTTGTAATTGGTATTGCGTATTTCGACATCCTTTTAAAAATTAACCCATAAGATATTGAATGATCTTATGGGTTTGCAAACAATTACCAAATCTAAACTAATATTATGCGCTTACGTTGTTTTCCCTTAACGCCTCATTTAGTGAAGTTTTAAGGTCAGTACTTTCTTTTCTTTGACCAATTATAAGGCAACAAGGCACCTGAAAATCCCCTGCCGGAAATTTTTTTGTATAAGATCCAGGAATTACCACAGACCTTGGAGGAACATAACCTTTGTATTCTTTGGGCTCGCTTCCTGTAACATCAATTATTTTTGAACTTCCTGTTATTACAACATTTGCTCCGAGAACGGCCTCTTTGCCTACTCGTGCACCTTCAACAACAATACACCTTGATCCAATAAAAGCACCATCCTCAATAATCACCGGAGCTGCCTGGACGGGTTCTAAAACACCACCAAGACCAACACCACCACTTAAATGAACATTTTTACCTACTTGTGCACAGCTTCCAACAGTGGCCCAGGTATCTACCATTGTGCCTTCGTCAACATAGGCTCCTATATTAACATAGCTAGGCATTAGAATAACTCCTTTTGCCAAATAAGCTCCATATCTTGCAACTGCAGGGGGAACTACTCTTACACCCAAGCTTTCATAATTGTTTTTAAGCTTCATTTTATCGTGATATTGAAATATCCCGACTTCTTCTACCTTCATTTTTCTAATAGGAAAGTACAGAATTACAGCTTTTTTAACCCATTCATTAACTTGCCAGTCATTTCCAACAGGCTCTGCCACACGAAGTTTACCTAAATCAAGCTCGAGGATTACAGTTTTTATAGCTGCCTGAACAGCATTGTCCTTAAGTAGCTCCCTGTTTGCCCAAGCGCTTTCAATTATATCTTTTAACTCTGACATCTTTTATTTTAATTTTTTTTAGCGATTTCAAAAATAAGACTTACTAATTACATACAAGCTAATACTTGAACATTTCCTTTTAAAGAACGATTAAAGACAATAAATACATATCCTGTTCAGTAAGTGTGTTATTTAAAAGGTGATCTGTCAGAATTGAATTTTCCAGAAGATTGGAAATTATTTTATCATTTTCTATACCATTGGTTTGCGCTTTTGAATACGGTAAATTGCTGAAAGTCACCTGCTCATACAAAGTTTTCCAACTGGCAGGATATAATTCCTTAATTCTATGCTCTACTTTCTTTTTAATTAGGAAAAGCTCATCTGTAACCAGGTCCCTCATTTCAATAAAATTATGAAGGGCCAATTCTCCGATAGCATCAGTATCAGGTTTTCTTTTCTTTTGAAAGTAAAAAAAAGTGTTTTCTACAACTCCTTCCTCTACAGCCTCCATAAATAACCGTACATCTTCTAGTCCGGCATTAAGGCCCTGACCATAAAAAGGAACAATCGCATGAGCAGCATCGCCTAGAAGCAATAGTTTATTGTCTAGGTTCCAAGGAGAACAGGTTTCCATAAACAATGCTGAAACTGGGTTATTTTCTGTTTGCAGATCAAAATCCTTCATTAATTGATAGGCATCAGGAAAATATTGAAGAAAAAAAATTGTTGCAGAATTACCATTTTTTATTCTTTCAAATGAGTGTTCTCCATTTAATCTTAAAAATAGGGTACAAGTAAAACTACCATCTGTATTTGGAAGTGCTATTAACATAAAATCTTTCCTGGGCCAGATGTGTAAAGCGTGTTTTTCCAATTGCCAACCAGCATTTTCATCAGCTGGAATTGTAAATTCCTGATAGCCGTAATCCAATTTTGTTTCTTTGTGATTAAATCCTTTTAAGACTTTCAAACTTTTCCTTAATGGCGAAAATGCTCCATCACAAGCTAAAATCGATTTCCCTTTGGTAGAAACTTCAAATTTCTCAAAAAACAGGAGATCCATAGAAAAATTAAAACCTAAACATTTAGAATTAAATACAATTTCAATTCCTGATTTTTCAGCCTCATCAAGTAATAAATTATTCAGGTCAGCTCTTGAAACTGAATAAATACATTCATTGCCATCGCTATATGGTTGAAAATTAGTTTCATTAGAGGCATCATGTACAGCTCTTCCTGGCATTGAAACGGCATAATTAGATTTTATCATTTCTTCAAGACCTAATAAGGCCAGAGTTTTAAATCCTCTGTTGCTTAAAGCAATATTAATCGAACGACCTGATTCCGAATTTAATCTTGGATCATTTCTTTTGTCATAAATTTTGACAGAATGCCCTTTTTTAAGTAAAAGCATTGATACAGAAAGACCTACAGGTCCAGCACCTACAA
>JACMRH010000328.1 GCA_014376535.1 Cytophagales bacterium
CCTTAATCCCAACAAAAAAGCCGTTCTGGAAAAAACAGCTGCCGCATGGAATTGGCAAAAGGCGGGCGAAGTAGATTATGTAGTGAAGGGTAATAAGTTGGAGTTGAAAGTTCCCCGGTCTATGCTCGGCTTAAAAGATGAGCTTGATTTTGAATTTAAATGGTCGGATAATATGCAGTATGAAAATAATCTAATGGATTTTTGGGTAAATGGAGATGTTGCTCCGGCGGGGAGATCCAATTTTCATTATAAAACAACCAAATAGCTTTCTGCACACAATCTGGACCAGCTGATGTAGCTTGGATTTAGGCAATAAAAATTATCTGAATGCCAGGGTACAAGCTAATCATGCCAAATAAATAATTTATTAACATGCAATCACGCTTCAATAACACACAGTTTTCGGGTAAAATATTCCTGGCCCTGGCTTTTCTGTACTTAGCAGCAGCACTTAATTTGCAGGCTCAGGAAATTCGGTCTCAGAAAAAGCCGAATGTAATTTTCATCCTGGCGGATGATCTGGGTATGAATGATCTGGCCTGTTATGGCAATCCATTTAATGAGACACCCCAAATTGATCAGTTAGCAAAAACTGGTATCCGGTTTACACAGGCTTATGCCGCCAGTCCGCTATGTTCTCCTACACGGGCATCCATCTTAACCGGGAAATATCCTGCCCGCCTTCAATTTACCAATTTCGATGGAGGTAACCGTACCGATCAAAAATCGCCGGTATTGCCAGCCAAATGGAAGTCTTACCTTGAATCCAAAGAAACAACTCTTGCTGAATTGTTCAAACAAAATGGTTATACAACGGGTATGGTTGGCAAATGGCACTTAGGAAACGCAGATTCAATAGCTCCCTGGAATCAGGGTTTTGACTATTCAAGAGTGATTGGGAAAAATGGACTGGATTATTACAATTATTCGGTTTACATCGATTCTTACAAAAAGGAATTTACCGACCATGGGACACAATATCTTACAGATAAGCTTACAGAATATGGGGTAGACTTTATCAAGGAAAACTCAAAAAAACCATTTTTTCTTTATCTGGCCTATTCGGCACCCCATGTGCTGCTTGTACCCCGGGCAGACAAATTGGGTAAGTATTTTATAAAGTATGCGAAATTTGATAAAAAGTATAACCCCAATTATGCCGCAACGATTGAAAGTTTAGACGACGGGGTAGGAGTGATAATGCGAACCCTGGAGGATCAAGGTTTGCTGGAAAATACTCTTGTAATTTTTACATCAGATAATGGAGCATTAGGTTTGGATGAACTTGGCCCGGTACCGGCTTCAAGTGATCCGCTTAGAAAATGGAAAGGGCATATTTATGAAGGAGGTATCAGGATTCCTGCCATAGTTAGCTGGACTGGTAAAATAGCCCCTGGTACTATTTCCGGAAGATATTTTAGCACTATAGATTATTTGCCAACCTTATGCGATTTAACAGGTGTTACAAAACTTCCGGAAAATGTTGACGGTCAAAGTATCCTTCCTGAACTTTTTGATCCTGGAAGGGGAATCACACAGTCAAATCCCCTTTTCTGGCATTATCCGCATTTTTCCAATCAGTTAGGAAGGCCCGCAGGTGCCGTCCGTTTGGGTGATTTTAAACTGGTTGAAAATTATGAAAATGGCAAACTGGCGCTCTATAACTTAAAGGATGATATCTCAGAATCAATGGATCTATCGTTAAAAATGAAAGAAAAAACGCAGGAATTGTATCGCTTGCTCAAAGGCTGGAGGAAGCAAATGAATGCACAAATGCCGGTCAGTAAAGCCAGGTTATAATAGTATATAATTTTTCATCCTCGTTGGATTTTGCAGCAAGTATAATTTTTAGTAATATGAAGAACAGGAATTTAACACTCTTTGGAATAATATTTTTTGTTTTTGGGATCAGTGTTTTTTGCTCCTTCAAACAAAAACAGCCGGCAAAACCAAACATTATCTTTTTACTTGCTGACGATTTAAGATACAATGCACTGGGATGTAGGGGTAATACCATTGTAAAAACTCCAGCCATAGATCAATTGGCTTATAATGGAACGTTATTTACAAATGCCTACGTCACCACACCTATTTGTAGTGTTAGTAGGGTCAGTATTTTAAGCGGGCAATTTGCCAACAGACATGGCATCAATGATTTTTCCACAAATTTTACGGATTCTGCTAGGGCAAATAATTATCCTGAGGTTTTAAGACGTAATGGATATTATACCGGATTTATTGGCAAATATGGGGTGGGTATGAAAATGCCTGTTGAAGATTTTGACTATTGGAAAGGCTTTGAAGGCCAGGGAGTTTATTTTTATAAAGATAAAGATGGAAAGCAGATCCACAGTTCTGATCTAATGGCCAATCAGGCACTTGAATTTTTAAATACCAGAGATAAATCAAAGCCATTTTGTTTGAGTGTAAGTTTTAAAGCACCTCATGTCCAGGATGGTAGTCCTATACATAATGGTTATATTTATAGCCCCTTTTATGAAAATGACTATTCAAAAGAAACCATTCCTAATGCTCTGAATGCAGATGATAAATACTATTTGTCATTTCCTGAAATCTTTAGGGAAAATATTGGTATAAAAAATGAAGCCAGGGTTCGGTGGGATTTGCGCTTCTCAACTCCTGAAAAATACCAGGAATCCGTAAAATCATATTATAGACTCATCACGGGAATGGATGCTGCAGTTAAACAAATTGTGGATGAACTGAAAAAAAAGGGCTTGGAAAAAAATACAATAATTATTTTCTCAAGTGATAATGGATATTCGCTGGGCGACCATGGATTAGAAGGTAAATGGTACGCTCATGATGTTTCATTACGGTCTGTTACTATTGTTTACGATGGGAGACATCCTCAGGATAAGCATAATAACGAAGACCTGGTACTAAATGTTGATATTGCACCAACCATACTTGATTATGCCGGGGTTAAGATTCCTGCCGGAATGCAGGGTCAAAGTTTAAAGCCTTTGGTTGAAGGAAAAAAGACAGAATGGAGGCAGGATTTCTACTATAGCCACCTTTTGGAAACAGAAGGAGAAAAATCTAAAGTTTATATTCCTAAATCAGAGGGAATTATTGGAAAAGATTATAAATATGCAAGGTATTATAACGGTAATAATCCCGACCAGTATTTTTATGAAGAATTATTTAACAGAACTACAGATCCCCTTGAAATAGACAATCGCTCTAACGATGCTGAGAGAGCTGTATTGAAGAGTGAAATGGTTGGAAAAATGAAGAAGTACAGGGAGTCTTTAAAATAATCGACATCTTAATTGTTGTCATTTTTAACCAGCTTCTTAAAGGTAAAACTCAAAGGATTCTTGTAATATTTTCGTTGAAAACACATTTCATCAGGTGAGAGCAGGATGCGTTTTTTTAATATACAATCTACTTTAGTAAAACTTGTTTTAATCATGTTAAAAACATTTTTTAAAGCTGGAACAAATAATTTATATCAGATGCGCAATAAAATAATCAATTACTGTTCTTTAATGTTCCTGGCTTTACTGTTCTCATGTAATAGCGGTAAAAATATAATCAAGAAAGATATTCAGTCTCAATTAATTTCCTTGGAAAGTGGTTTTATCAATCCTCCGGATTCTGTCCAAACCAGTGTTTACTGGTACTGGATGTCTGATAATATTTCTAAGGAAGGGGTTGTAAAAGATCTTCAATCTATGAAAAAAGTGGGTATTAACAGGGCTTTTATAGGTAACATTGGTTATGAATCAACGCCTTACGGAAAAGTTAAGTTATTTTCTGATGAGTGGTGGGATATTCTTCATACTGCCCTAAAAACAGCTACAGAACTCAACATAGAAATCGGGATCTTCAATAGCCCAGGATGGAGTCAGTCCGGGGGGCCATGGATTAAGCCTTCGCAATCCATGCGATATCTGAGCTCATCAGAAACCTCTGTGAAGGGGCCTAAGAACCTTAATATCAAACTGGATAAACCAGGTCCTGAGTTTCAGGATGTCCGGGTTATTGCTTTCAAAGCACCTGAAAAGTATGGAAGCACTCTTGCAGATTTTAACCCCAAATTAAGGGCCAGTCAACCGGTTGAAAATCTTGAAAATCTTATCGACGGTAATCAGGAAACGGTTGTACCCCTTCCTGCCGGCACATCACTTGCTCTTGACATAGAGACCAAAGAAAATTTTACTGCCAGGAGTTTTGTTATTCATCCCGAACATAAGAAACTAAGGGCGAATGCAGAGATCCAGGTTAAGGAGAATAATAGTTACCGTACCATAAGAAGCTTTGAAATTAATCGGAGTAATGATAATTTGAATGTAGGATTCGATCCTTACGGACCCATCGCAATTTCCATTCCCCCTACAACAAGTAAGAACTTCAGGATCGTGTTCAGTAAAGCGACTCCAAATTTTGGTATAGCCGAATTGCAGGTTTCATCATCCCCGGCAGTAGAAAGTTTCACTGAAAAGACATTGGCTAAAATGTTCCAGACACCACTTCCTTACTGGAACGA
>JACMRH010000329.1 GCA_014376535.1 Cytophagales bacterium
GAATTTGTAACCTTTTCCTATTTTGTATAAAAGTATATACTATTCTTGAATCAGTTTAAATTTAGCTTAAAACCTATTTTGTAAATTATTATTGTTTTGTTTTCCATAAAATCTATACTTTTTCCCATCCTGAAATACAAAAACAGTAACTTCCAACGTTTTTTCTCAAAGCTCTAAATTAACATGAGAAATATATTTTCACTTTTATTATTAAGTATCTCATTTCAAGTCACTTGTCAGGTAGTAGGCGGCAAAGCATCCTTCTCTTTTCTGAATGACCCAGCTAATGCGCATCTTGCTGCACTTGGAAAATACAATGTTTCAGTAATTGACCGTGATCCATATTTGACCAATGCGAACCCTGCATTATTGAACAAAAAAATGGACAAGGCAATTTCTGTCAGCTATATGCCTTTTATGGGGAACATCGTTTTCTCTTCAATAGCGGGTGCATATAATTTTAATAAAATTGGACCGGTAAGTTTATCAGTTACCAATCTTAACTATGGTAAATTTGTTGAAAGGCAGGAGGATGGCTCTGAAATAGGGGAGTTTAGTGCGCAAGAGTATGCTGTTGTTCTTGGAAAAAGTTATACAGTTGGAGTTGTAACCCTCGGCGCAGATGTAAAATTTCTGGGATCTCAAATAGGATCTTACAGGGCACAAGGTTGGGCCACCGATTTGGGAGCCATATTTAAACATCCTGAACAAGACTTTACATTTGGTTTTGCAATAAAAAATCTTGGCAAGGTTTACAAAAAATATACTGAAACGTCTAAAGATTCTTTGCCTTTTGATGTTCAACTAGGAGCAAGTTACCGATTTAAACACGCTCCCTTGCGTATTTCATTAACAGGGAACAATTTAAACAAATGGGATATTGTATACAATGATCCTTACCAGACTACCAAAGTGGATGAAAAAGGGCAGCCAATTCAGAAGAAAACCAAAAATTTTGAAAGATTGGTAAGGCATGCAACTTTAGCCCTGGAAATTATGCCTGTAAAGTTTTTGGACTTAAGGTTTAGTTACAACTATTTAATGAGCCGAGAATTAAGTCTTACAGATGGCATAAGTTCAGCAGGAATAAGTTTTGGTGGCGCTATCAGGTGGCAGTTTTTGGAAGCTGCATATACGCATTCAATCGTAAGCAATGCCGGAGGAATGAATACATTCACACTAAACATGCGGCTTGGCGAAATAAGCGATCTTTATAAAAGGGAGAATTAAACATAATGGAAGAAATCTTTACCAATCATCTGACACCACAACAAATTGTAATAGAATTAGATAAATACATAATTGGTCAGAAAGAAGCCAAGAAAAATGTTGCTATTGCATTAAGAAACCGTTGGCGAAGAATGAATGCCAGCGAAGAAATGAGAAAAGAAATAGTTCCTAACAACATTCTCATGATCGGTGCTACCGGAGTCGGTAAAACCGAAATCGCCCGCCGGCTTGCCAAACTTTCTGATGCCCCTTTTACAAAAGTTGAAGCCTCAAAATTTACCGAAGTGGGCTACGTTGGCCGTGACGTGGAAAGTATGGTCCGCGACCTTGTTCAACAGTCGGTAAACATGGTAAAAAAGAAGAAAAAGGAGGATGTGAAAGACAAAGCAATGGAAATTGTAGAGGACATTATTCTGGAAACCCTTATTCCTCCTGTTAAGCAAAGTAATAATCAGACCGGCATATCCTTCAATTTGTCAAACGGGCAAAGTGAAGACGACGTCGAACTCAATAACAAAACCAGGGAACGATTCAGGGAAAAACTAAGAAATGGTGAACTGGAACAACGAAAAATAGATATCAATATTCCTCAGCAGGCTACGCCAAATGTTGGGGTCATAGGAGGCTCGCCAATGGATGAAAATTCGATGATGAACATTCAGGAAATGATATCCGGAATGCTACCTCAAAACAAAAAGAAAAGAAAAGTTACCATTGAAGAAGCCCGTAAAATTTTGCTTGAAGAGGAAACTTCCAAGTTGATTGATATGGACGAAGTAAAGGAAGAAGCAGTTTGGAAAGCTGAAAACCTGGGAATTATTTTTATAGATGAAATTGATAAAATTGCCCGAACAAATAAAGGTGGCGGCGGTGGACCAGATGTAAGCAGGGAAGGTGTACAAAGAGATTTGCTTCCGATAGTGGAAGGTTCTTCGGTAAATACAAAGTTTGGAGTGGTCCACACAGACCACATATTATTTATTGCCGCAGGTGCATTTCATTTCTCTAAACCATCTGACCTTATTCCTGAATTACAAGGGCGGTTCCCAATTAGGGTAGAACTGGAAAAGTTAACAAAAGAAGACTTTTACCTGATATTAAAAACTCCTAGAAACTCATTAACAAAGCAATACGAAGCACTTTTCAGTACTGAAGGAGTTGAACTTGAGTTTGAAGATTCTGCCTTGAAAGACTTAGCTGAAATTGCTTTTAATGTTAATGCGGAAATAGAAAATATTGGAGCAAGAAGACTTCAAACCGTTATCAGTCATTTACTGAACGAGTTTCTTTACCAAATGCCGGAAAACAGCCCTGAGAACAAAAAAATTACTATTACCTCCGCCCTGGTCAAAGAAAAACTTGGAGATCTGGTGAAAGATAAGGATTTGAGCAGGTATATTCTTTAGTATCAAGTAGTTAGTCTCAAGTATCAAGATTAGACTTCACATGATTGATAGAGTAAGTGCTAAAAATAAATTGGTTTAGGATTTATCTTGATTTAACTCGTTATTACTTGATACAAACTACTCGCTACTAAATGTTACCTTTGTAATTCCATTTATTGAGTTCTAGCGATGTTATCTTGATACTCAATACTTGATACTTGATACTAAAATGACCGACCGTTACGCGCAAAGAGGTGTTTCTTCGCAGAAAGAAGATGTACACAATGCCATTTCAAAAGTTGATAAAGGAATTTTTCCAAAAGCTTTTTGTAAAGTTATTCCTGATATTTTAGGCGGCGATCCTGAATGGTGCAATATTATGCATGCTGATGGTGCCGGAACAAAATCTTCTTTAGCATATTTATACTGGAAAGAAACAGGAGACCTTTCTGTCTGGAAAGGAATTGCACAGGATGCAATTGTTATGAATACGGATGATTTGATTTGTGTTGGAGCAATTGACAATATTCTTCTTTCCTCAACTATCGGTAGAAATAAAAATCTTATTCCTGGGGAAGTAATAAAAGCTATTATTGAAGGGACAGAAGAGGTTCTGGAAATGTTAAGGAACCATGGTGTTGGCATTTATAGCACTGGAGGTGAAACTGCTGATGTAGGTGACCTTGTAAGGACCATTATTGTTGATAGCACCGTAACTGCCCGAATGAAAAGGAGTGATGTGATTAGCAACCATAACATTAAGTCAGGAAATGTAATTGTAGGATTTGCATCTTTTGGCCAGGCAACCTATGAAAATGAGTACAATGGTGGTATGGGAAGCAATGGCCTAACATCTGCGCGCCACGATGTATTTTCAAAGAGCCTGGCAGATAAATACCCTGAAAGCTTTGACCCAAGAGTTCCAAAAGAATTGGTCTATTCTGGATCAAAATCATTAATTGATGAGATTTCCACTCCGTCAACTGTCAACAGTCAACTGTCAACTAAAGCAGGCAAACTCGTCCTTTCGCCAACCAGAACATACGCGCCTTTAGTTAAGGCAATCCTGGGAAACTACAGATCCAAAATTGATGGTATGATCCATTGCAGTGGTGGTGGACAAACAAAAGTTTTACATTTCGTTGAAAATGTACATATTATAAAAGATAATTTGTTTGATGTTCCTCCACTATTTAAGCTTATCCAGGAAGAAAGCAAAACAGACTGGAAGGAAATGTATAAGGTTTTCAATATGGGGCACCGTCTTGAAATATATACAGACGAGCAAACAGCTGATGAACTAATAAAAATCTCTCAAGGTTTCAATATAGAAGCTAAAGTGGTTGGAAGGGTTGAAAATTCTAAATCACAAAGCCTTACTATTACATCAAAGCATGGAGCTTGGAAGTACTAGTAAAACGATCTCAATACTCAATACTCAATACTAAGTACTAAAAGTGGCTAATTCAAATTTTATAGATTATGTGAAGATCTGTTTCCGTTCTGGTGCAGGCGGTGCAGGTTGCCTTCATTTTCACAGAGCGAAAGGTGTACCTATGGGCGGGCCGGATGGAGGAAACGGTGGAAGAGGAGGACATATTATCCTTAGAGGAAGTTCTCAGCTTTGGACATTGCTCCATTTAAAATACAGAAAGCACATTATTGCAGAACCAGGGCATAAAGGTGGAGAAAACAACCAATCTGGGAAACAAGGAGAAGATGAATATTTAGAGGTGCCACTTGGAACCGTTGTTCGTGACCCAGAGACAGGAGAAATTCGAGGAGAAGTAACGGTTCATGGCGAGGAGATTATCATTACTCCTGGTGGAAGAGGTGGTTTAGGCAATGATCATTTTAAAAATGCCGTAAATCAGGCTCCTCAACATGCCCAAACTGGTGAGGCAGGTACGGAAGAATGGTTAGTGCTGGAATTAAAATTGCTGGCTGATGTTGGATTGGTAGGGTTTCCAAATGCAGGAAAATCCACTTTATTATCGACTGTATCTGCAGCCAGGCCTGAAATTGCAGATTATCCTTTTACCACTCTAATCCCAAACCTAGGGGTTGTTGCTTACAGAGATTACCGATCTTTTGTGATGGCAGATATCCCGGGGATTATTGAAGGTGCTGCAGAAGGGAAAGGACTTGGAACAAGGTTTTTAAGGCATATTGAGCGGAACTCCATATTACTATTTCTTATTCCGGCAGATAGTGAAAGTATTAAAAAAGAATACAAAATATTGTTGAACGAACTGGAGCAATACAATCCTGAACTACTTCATAAGCAAAGGCTCCTGGCCATATCTAAAATAGATTTATTGCCGGACAAAGCCGCGTTAAAAAAGCTTGAAAAGAAGGTGCCGTCAGATATTCCTTATGTAATGATTTCTTCTGCAACACAGGAAGGAATTCCTGCCTTAAAAGATTTGATATGGAATGAGTTGCATAAATAGTGAACCTTGTGAGGACTTAGTGTCTTTGTGGTAAATTAACCACGAGGTACACAAAGAATTTTCACAAGGTTCACAAGGAAATCTATAAGGTATATCCGTTTGCTTCAATCAATGCAGTTGCAATTCTTCTGCGGGAATCCTTCGTATTAAATGGATCTGTTTTAGTGAAGCGTTTTACTCCGGTAAGCAACATTCGCTGCTCATCGCCTTCACTCATAGCTACAATGGCATTTTTTGCATGAATTGCAATCCTATCGACAGCATCATTGATATAGGTTTTCACAATATCAATCTGGGTCGTTTGACTGGCTTCGCCTTTAGTTCCTATATTTTTTTCTACTCTTAGCAATGAAGATTCAGCTGAATAGAGTTCTATTACCATATCCGAAATATTCATCAGAATTTCCTGTTCTGTTGCTAGTTTCTGCATGAACTTTTGCGCTCCAAAGCCAGCTGCCATCAGAATAAGTTTTTTCACATTTGCCAATACCTTCTTCTCTTTGCCAAACACACCTTCAGGTTGGTCTGAATTCATGTCTGGAATTCCCATTAGTTCCTTTTGAACAGCCATAGCCGGGCCCATCAGGTCAAGTTCGCCTTTCATCGCACGTTTCAGCAACATGTCCATGGTCAGCAGCCTGTTTATTTCATTGGTCCCTTCAAATATCCTGTTGATGCGTGAATCACGGTATGCACGGTCCATTGGATAATCTGCTGAAAAACCGTAGCCGCCAAAAATCTGAACACCCTCATCAGCAACATAATCAAGTGCTTCAGAACCAGATACTTTTAAGATGGCACATTCTATGGCAAATTCCTGGGCAGCACCAAGCAAAGCTTCTTCCGGATTCTTACCTTGCTCTTCAAGCTTAGATTCCATTAAATGTATATCATGCCCGGCACGGTACATCGCTGATTCAGCAACAAATATCAGAATAGCCTGCTCTGCGAGTTTGTGCTGAATAGCTCCGAAATTTGCAATAGGAGTTTTAAACTGCTGCCTTTCTTTGGCATATCTGATAGAATATGTACTAGTTTGCTTAGCAGCCCCTAAGGCAGCAGCAGCCAATTTTATACGGCCAATATTCAGGATGTTAAAGGCAATAAGGTGGCCTTTTCCGATCTCACCTAAAATGTTCTCTTTTGGAACTTTCACATCAGATAAAAACACCTGACGGGTTGAAGAACCTTTAATTCCCATCTTATGCTCTTCATTACCAAAGCTTAAGCCCGGTGTATTTCTGTCTACTATAAATCCAGTAAATTTATCACCATCAACTTGTGCAAAAACAATGAAAACATCTGCAAAACCTGCATTTGTAATCCACATTTTCTGGCCATTGATAATATAATGGTTACCATCAGAAGTTGGAATTGCTTTGGTTTTGGCAGCTAATGCATCTGACCCTGATCCTGGCTCGGTTAAGCAATAACTAGCTTTTAATTTACCATTTGCAAGACTCGGGAGGTATTTATCCTTTTGGTCTTTGTTTCCAAAATATAATATGGGTAATGTTCCGATACCAGTATGCGCCGCTAATGCAACTGCAAAGGAATGGCCAGCCCCTACAATTTCAGTTATCAGTAACGAAGTATTAAAATCTTTTCCAAAACCACCATATTGTTCAGGTAAGGAGACAGATAGCAAGCCCAGTTCCCCAGCCTTATCCAATAATTTTTGCATTAATCCTTCTTCTTGGGCATCAATACGGTCAAGATTAGGGAGTACTTCAGTCTCTATGAAATCACGGCACATGTCTGCCATCATTTTCTGTTCTTCATTAAATTCTTCAGGTGTAAAAACACTTTCAGCAACAGTTTCTTTTATAAGAAATTCACCGCCTTTAACTGTGTGGAGCATGGTAGCCATAGCTATAGAATTTGTGTGTAGATTTTATTACGATTATATAACAAAATTTGTTGGAAATAAATGCGTTATACAAAAATTAACCAATTAAAATATGTAAAATGAATAATCTAAAACCGCTTTAGGCAACTGTAGCGTCTTCACCTCGCATTTGTTTTTCAAATAACAATTTGTAAGTGCCGTTTTGAATTTTTAACAACGCTTCATGGGTTCCTTCTTCAACAATCTTTCCTTCATCCAATACCAAAATGTAATCTGCCAGTTTCAAGGAAGATATCCTGTGAGAAATAATTACAGAAGTGCAATTACCTACAACTTCCTGCAGGTTGTTCAGAATAGTATTTTCAGTCTTTGTATCAACTGCCGAAAGACAATCATCCAAAATCAGGACCTTCGGGTTTTTAATTAAAGCCCTTGCAATAGAGGTTCTTTGCTTCTGGCCTCCTGAAAGTGTGATGCCTCTTTCGCCAATTACAGTTTCAAACTTATGTTCAAAACTCATTACATTGTCATATAAATCTGCTTGTCTGGCAGCTCTTACAATGCTTTCTTCAATGTTTTCATCTCCACCAAAGGCTATATTATTCCGGATGGAGTCTGAGAATAAGAAAACGTCCTGAGGAACATAACCTATATAGTGCCTAAGATTCTGAGGATTTAGATCTTTTAAATCATGGTCATCCATCAATACTTTTCCTGAAGTTGGATCGTACATCCTGCATATAAGATTGGCCAAAGTGCTTTTCCCGGAACCGGTTGATCCGAGAATTCCTAAAGATTTTCCCGCTTCAATTTTAAAACTTATGTCCTTTAAAGCTTCAATGCCAGAATCAGGATATGTAAGTGATACATTTTTAAATTCTAACGTTCCTTTAATCGGAACTATTAGGTCTTTATCTGAAACTATATCGGTTTTGGTTTTCAGAAATTCATTGATCCTTTTTTGAGATGCCTCAGCCGATTGCGTCAAACTAATCGTCCAACCCAGGGAAGTAACTGGCCAGGTAAGCATGTTCACATAAATGACAAACTCTGCAATGTTACCGGTTGTGATATTTCCTTTGGTTACTTCTATTCCTCCCAGATAAATTGTCAAAACAGTACTGAGGCCTATCAAGCCAATAATTAACGGCTGGAAGTAAGCATTGACTTTGGTGAGCGACAATGAGGCTTCCTTATATTTTTCACTTGCTTCGGTAAATTGTTCAATCACATTGTCTTCCCGAACAAAAGCTTTGATAACCCTGATTCCTGAAAATGTCTCCTGAACAAAAGTAGAAAGTCCTGCCAGGTTACGCTGAATGACTTCTGACCTGGCTTCCATTATTGAATTCACCTTATAAATAAGAAAAGACAATATGGGCAATGGCATTAAAACATATAAAGTCAAACGGGGATTGACAGAAATCATGTGCCCAATCGTAAGAGTAAAAAGTACCACCATATTTATTCCATACATAATTGCCGGGCCCAGATACATCCTCACCTTGTTTACATCTTCTGAAATCCTTGACATAAGGTCTCCTGTATTGTTTTTTCTGTAAAAAGAAAGGGGGAGAGTTTGATAATGATTGTAAACCTCGTTCTTCAGGTCAAATTCAATAAGCCGGGACATAACAATAATGGTCTGCCGCATAAAAAACAGAAAAACACCTCTCATAAAAGCCATTGCCAATATGAGCAAACCATATATAACTACTTGTCTTCCAAACTCGTCTACTAGTATTGTTGTATCAACAACTCCTGTTTTTTGCTTAATATCAACAACTGCATTTTTAACAAGGTCTAATGCATCCCGGACATAAACTGCCGGTTTTACTGCAAAATAATTCGATATAACAATGAAGATTAACCCCAGAATAAGCCTATACCTGTACTTCCAAAAGTATTTGTTAAGAAATTTTAGCTCTTTCAAGAAGGAAATTTTAAGGATTTCGTAAAAAACAGGTAAATTTGTAGTTCTGCTTGCAAAGATAATGCAAATCAGGGCCACTTTGTTCCATAAATCCCGTTCTTTCATATGCTGAACCGCCATCTGCTTCGTGCCAAAGCTTTACAATATCTTTACGCGCTGCAAAATGCCAAACGATCCAACTTACTTTTGGCAGAAGATTACCTAGATCTTACGTTCAGTCCCAATTTCCATACTTCAGAAGAAATTACTCCTGCTACTTTCGACAGAAAAAAGAAGGAATCTAAAAGCCTTTTGCATGAAATTATTGATGGCAAAGATTTTAAAGCCGATACAGAAAGTGACATAATTAACCATGTACGCCGTGCAAAAAAGGATTATGTAGAAGCCTGTAAAAAGGATACCGAAAAGTATGGCCAACTTATGATGCAAGAAACAATGGCGGTTTACGACCGTTTCCTTTTGGTCATGTGTTTCCTAAGAGAATTGGGAGAGCTTTGCCATCAGAAAGGTGAACTTACAGGTGTTGTTGCAGAGGAGAAAAAAGAAAGATTGGATTATTTTTACCAGGCATTTCCAGTCCAGGCTTTAAGAGAAAGTAAGAAAATGTCTGATCTTTTTATCAGGAATAAAATAGGCTGGCAGGAACACCGGGAGTTTATAGAAGATTTTTATAAAACTCATTTCAGACACAGTGAAGTGACCAAAAAAATGCTTGGTCATGTTCCGCCAGACAAAGAAGCACAGCAAGTTTGGGTAGAACATGTGATCAAAGATTTGTTTTTTAGCAGTCCAGCAACAGATTCTTTTTTTGAAGATCTGGACTCTAACTGGGGTGAAAATAAGGCTATTGTGAAAAACATGGTTTATAAAACCCTGAAACGTATTTATGAAAGTACTGACGAAAACTGGAACCCTGTAACAATCACTCCAGATTGGGAAGAGGACCATTCTTTCTTTGAAAAGATTTATAAAAAAACAACAGAAGATGGTGATAAACTGGATGTTGTGCTGGAAAAATATTTGCAGAACTGGGATTTAGAGAGAGTAACCGTTGTTGATACCATTATTCTAAAAATGGCATTAACTGAAATGGTCCATTTCCCTAGCATCCCTATTAAAGTTACAATCAACGAATACATTGAGCTGGCAAAGAAATACAGTACCCCCAAAAGCAAAGAGTTTGTAAATGGGATACTGGACCGTACATCTAAAGATTTAAAAGAAGACGGAACCATCAAAAAAAGTGGCCGTGGCTTGTTGGACAATAATTGATATTTGATCAATATTTCCAATTGTTACAAAGTAGAAATATTTGTAAATTTGATTAAAGACCAAGGCCATGGCAAGAATAGCAGGAATTACCACTGAGAAGGATAGCAAAGGAAAAATCAGCAAAGTTACTTTTGACCTAAAAAAACACAGGGCAGAAATAATGCCTTTGTTGATAAAACTTGGTGCAATTGAAGAAGATGATTTTGAGAAGGAATGGAAAAAGGCAGAATCAGTATCAGATTCTTTAGAAAAACTCAAATCTGAGATAAAAAAATGGGATTGGAAAGCGTAGCAATTTCGGTTAAAGTAAGACTAAAGCTCTCCCACCTCATTTACATTTTATACGAAAAAGAATATTTTGGTTTTTGGAAAACTGCAGAGATTTACGTGGACTCTATCTATGATACAATTTTTAAAATTCCTCAACTAAAACATTCCAAAACCGCTAATCCTAAATTGGGACACTTCTTTGTCCGACACAAGGCAAATGAGAATACAACCTATTACATTATTTTTGACAAAAAGGACAACCGCTATTTGGTGAAGGATATAATTTCAAACCATGATAAATTATATTCGAAAGTCATTCTGAAACCTTAAACTGGTTTAAATAAAGCCCAACAAAACAGGTTTCAGCTGATGGGCCATCATAGCGCCAGATTGTCTCCAGACTTGTTTTCCATTTTTATACAGAATTAATGTTGGAACACTTTTGACTTGCAATTTTCCAGCAAGTTCCTGGTTTTTATCTATGTCTATTTTTATGATCTTAAGTTTTTCACCAAATTCCGAAGCAAGTTTTTTCAATTCCGGTGCCATTGTTTTGCACGGACCACACCATTCGGCTGTAAAATCTACCAGGACCGGCTGAGGGCTATTAATTAAATCGTTGTATGCTGACATCTTTTTGTTTTTACTAAAACTTCAATTATTGTACCAATGTTTTTTTTTAACTGATTGGTAGATAAGTTGGTAAGTTCTTCAATCTCTCATATTGAGAATTTTCAAAATTGATTCTATAAAATGCATGCTCTAAACCATTTGTTACACACAGAAATTCAGCCTTTAGTTTTGTATTGTATTTTGAAGCTTGTTCTAAAGTGTCTTGCGTGATTTTAACCTGAGGAGCTTTACACTCTATTAATATTTGTGGCAAACTATGTTGATTGTAAACAACAATGTCAGATCTGTTCAATAACCTGTTTACTTTTACTCCCCTTTCCACACTTATTAAGCTTACAGGATAACGAAGGTGGTGTATTAAGTACCAAATAAAATTCTGTCTGACGTATTCCTCCGGTGTTAAAAGCAACCATTTCTTCCTAACCAAATCAAGTATATAAGGTTTACTATTCTTATAGACCATTTTTATATCTGCTTTGGGAAGATTAAGATCAAACATGTTCTAGCTTTGCGCCGTATAGCACAAAATAAACTTTTTAAACTTTAACAGCATGAAAACGAAAGAAGAAATAGTAAAAAACTGGCTTCCACGTTACACAGGTACTCCTTTGGAAGCCTTTGGAGAATATATACTACTTACAAACTTCATCAA
>JACMRH010000330.1 GCA_014376535.1 Cytophagales bacterium
GCCTGCTTTTCAGCACGTTTTTCTTTAATAGTTTTGGTTGGCTCTTTTTTCTTCTCCTTTTTGGCATCCTGTGCTTTTGACATAATCGTAAAGTTTACGGTTAAAGTATGTTTTAAAGGTAAAGAGT
Source organism: Cytophagales bacterium (assembly GCA_014376535.1). GTDB lineage: Bacteria > Bacteroidota > Bacteroidia > Cytophagales > UBA9547 > UBA9547. The sequence goes on from JACMRH010000330.1 coordinate 128, forward strand.
TAGAGAGAAAAAGGCAATAATAAAATAAAAAAAGTATTCAATTATAAAACAACATAACCATTAAGGCATCTGGTTGTTCGATTAAAAATATTTGATTTAAGCCAAATTTAAAGGTCTCTTTTAATTATTTCCAACAAAGTTTCAGGGTCTTGCCTGTTATCCCAAAATGCTACTATAATAATTTGGCTGCGATCAATTTTATAATATAAACTGAAGTGGCCAATTGCGGACGTTCTTGTACCATTGTAATCAGTTTCGATTCCAGATTCAGGATATTTTGAAATATTTCTGGTTCTTATTTTTATTATTTCGATGAGCTTTCTGGCATACTCAACTGAATTATTTCGTACAGTCCAATACTTTAAAATTTCCCTTCTTTGTTTTCTCGCAGTTTCTGTCCAGACTATAGACTTTTCAGCCATTCCAAATCCATTTTATCCATATCACTTTGAGAAACTAATTTATTTGCTGCAATATCGTTATCACTCATTTTTAACATTTCTAATTGCTCTTCAGTTAATGTTACTATTCCCTTGTCAATAAAGCTTGCCTGTATTAATTTATGTAAAGCAGTAAGGTAATCTTTGTCTGTAATAGTTAATATCTTATCGATCAAAGTATTCCTCAAAATATCAACTGACGTCATCTTTTAATTCTTTAAGACTAAAATAACTCTTTCTTACATTATTACCAAATGATAATGCTTCGATTAATATCCTTAAATTTTGTAATGTTTAATCAAAATACCCTCAAATATGGAAGCAGGCAATAAGGTTTTCAATAGAACAGAGAGTTTTTCAGTAAACTTACTTATCCTATATTTTCCTTTGATATTTTTTGACTCTATAATGGCCTTTACTACAGGTCCGAAAGGCTCTAACGGATAACCTTTGCTTACACTTGCATTTACAATTTCATAGCATTTGTTAAAACTGTCTTTGTAAGGAGAATTTGCAGGTATTGGTGAAACCATCCGATTCTTATTGATATCTGTTTGAATACCACCAGGTTGAAGCAAACAAATTTGAATTCCAAATTTTTTGACTTCCATTCTCAATGCTTCTGTATACCTTTCAAGTGCGGCTTTGCTGGCACAATACATTCCCCGATAAGGAAGGCCAAATTCAGAGGCTATTGAACTTATCTGTATGATTTTTCCAGATCTCTGTGACCTCATTATTGGCAAAACAGCCTGACAAACCCTGATCACTCCTTTTACATTCGTATCAAATAATCGATCAATATCTTCAAAAGAGGTATGTTCAAATGGACTTGCAAGTCCCAAACCGGCATTGTTGATGACAATATCAATTTTACTTTCCTTTTCTATAATCGTCCTAATTGCATTGTATACACTTTCGGTATTGCAAACATCCATTTTGAGAGTTTTGAAACTTCTTCCTTCCTGCTGAATGGATCTTGAAGTACCATAAACAGTATAACCTTCATTCGACAAGAAATTTGCTAGATATTCTCCAAGTCCAGAGGAAGCTCCAGTGACTAAAATAACTTTTGACATAATAATAGAAAATCAAAACTAAGAAATTGCTACGGAACCAAAACCAGTTGTGGTTCTACACTAAACATTAAAAGTAATTTTTCTTAACAAACCTTTAATACTGACTCAATAATTATCAAATTTGCCCTTTGACAAATTCAGGAATTATCCTTCGCATGAAAGTTTTAAAGTTTGGTGGTACCTCAGTAGGTTCGGTTGAAAATATCCGCACTATAATAAGCATAACAAAGGGTTTATTACAAGATAACGGCAAAGTTGCGGTGGTCTTTTCGGCTATGGGTGGTGTAACAAACCAACTCATTGAAATGGCAAACTTAGCTAAAAGCAATAGTCCTGCTTTTACGGAAATTTTGGCAACTATTGAAAAACGTCATTTTGATACTGCAAAAGCACTTTTAAATGTAAAATATCAAAGTAAAGTTATAGCCAATCTAAAACTTACTCTAAATGAACTTGAAGATATTCTCCATGGAATTTCTTTATTGAAAGAACTATCTAAAAGAACCCTGGACCTGGTAATGGGTTTTGGTGAGCGATTATCTACCTATATGGTATATGAGGCTATGCGCCAGGAAGGTATAGAGTGTGAATTCCTGGATTCACGCACGCTAATAAAAACCGATGACAATTTCGGTTCTGCCAGGGTAAATTATAACCTTACAAACAACAATGTTGAAGAATATTTTAAAACGCATACTAAAACACAGTTAATTACGGGATTTATTGGCTCTACAGAAAATAATGAAACCACCACACTCGGTCGTGGAGGTTCTGATTATACTGCTGCTATTATTGGTGCTGCTCTTCAGTGTGAAGAAATCCAAATCTGGACTGATGTGGATGGAATGATGACGGCTGACCCTAAAAAAGTAAAAAAGGCTTTTACAATTCCCAAAGTTTCTTACATAGAAGCCATGGAACTTTCACATTTCGGAGCGAAAGTAATTTACCCTCCAACTCTTCAGCCGGCATTTTCTAAAAACATCCCAATAAGAATATTAAATACTTTCAATCCATCGCATGAAGGAACTCTTGTAAGCAAAAACACTGACAAAGGTGGCTATCCGGTAAAGGGTCTATCTTCTATAAGTGAGGTTGCTTTGCTTAATGTGCAGGGAAGCGGAATGGTGGGTGAGAAAGGCGTGGCAGGCAGGCTGTTCAATACCCTTGCAAAACACAATATCAACATCATATTAATTACACAGGCTTCATCAGAGCATTCTATTTGTTTTGCTATAGATCCGCAGGACGCAGAACTTGCCAAAAACATTTTGGACGAAGAGTTCTTTATTGAATTGCATAACAAGAAGTTAGATAAAATTCTCATTGAGAAAAACCTTTCCGTAATTGCTATTGTAGGTGAAAACATGAAGCATACGCCGGGGATCTCCGGAAAAATGTTTTCTGCTTTGGGAAGAAACGGTGTCAATGTAGTAGCCATTGCCCAGGGATCCTCAGAATATAACCTTTCGGTAGTAGTTCCTAAAACAGATCTGGCCAAAGCGATGAATGCATTGCATGATTCGTTCTTCCTTTCTGAGACCAAAACCATGAACTTGTTTGTAGTCGGAACAGGACTTATAGGAAGCACTTTATTGCAGCAAATAACTCAGCAGTCAGCCTTCTTAGAAGATAAAAAAAGCCTGAAAGTAACTTTAGTTGGTTTAGCAAACCAAGCCGGAATGATGTTCAATGAAAATGGGATTTCAACATCAGGCTGGAAAGAAGAAATAGAAAATAATGGGGTAGAAACAAATTCTGAAGAATTCATAAAAACCATGATTTCCATGAACCTGCCCAACTGTGTGTTTGTAGACAATACGGCGAGCAAAGAGTTACCCTCGTTTTACGAATCCATCTTAAATGCCTCAATATCAATCGTTACGCCAAACAAAACGGCAAATTCAGGATCTTATAAGGATTATTTAAAACTTCAGAATGCTGCCAATAAACGCGGCGTGAAGTTCTTTTATGAAACCAATGTTGGAGCCGGACTGCCGGTAATTAATACATTAAAAGATCAATTATTAAGCGGTGACAGAATTATCAGGATAGAAGCTATTTTATCCGGTACACTTTCTTATATCTTCAATAATTTCAAACCTGGAGTTAAGTTCAAAGATGTAGTTTGGGAAGCTAAACAAAAGGGCTATACAGAACCAGATCCTCGCGATGATTTGAGTGGACTTGATGTGGCCAGAAAAATTTTGATTCTTTCAAGAGAAACTGGGCTTCCCTTAGAACTAGCTGATATTCAGATAGAACAAATTTTGCCTGAAAGTTCAGTTAAAGCCAAAACCATAGATGAATTCTTTAAAACCCTTGAAACAGAAAATGCCCATTTCGAAAATAAGCTTAAGAAAGCTGAATCTGAAGGCAAAGTATTGAGGTTCATTGCAAAGCTGGAAAATGACAAAGCTACTATAAGCTTGCAGAGCATAGATTCTAATCATCCATTTTATGCACTTTCAGGAAGCGATAACATTATTTCTTACACAACAGAAAGATATAAAGATAGGCCATTGGTGGTAAAAGGACCTGGCGCAGGTGCAGAGGTTACCGCAGCTGGGGTGTTTGCTGATATTATCAATGTAAGTAACAACTGGGCTTAAAAAATTTATTAAATAATTGACACTAAAACTACCAGTCTTCGTACATATTCAAACGAACTGAATGTTACTCTTAATTATTTAATAACATGAAAAAAATCATTTTCTCAATCGCCTCATTTTTAGTTGCTGCTACAACTGTTTTCTATTTAAGTTCTTTCAAGGGAAGTGAAGTAAAAGACTCTCCTGGAGGACAATATGTAATGGTAGAAATTTATGAAGTGCCAAGCTTTCCAAGCAAAGGCGTACATATACATTGGGGAAATAAAAGAACTGAATTTATTGCATTCAAAGATTTTAAACTTGAAAACATTGACGATAACGGCGACATTATTTTAGAAGCAATAAACAAAATAAGTGCGCAGGGGTATGAGCTAGATAAAACCTGCAGCGGATTGGCTGATAGCGGAATGATTACGAAATTGTTTTTTAGGAAGAAATAAAGAAAATTAATACCTATCAAAAATTAAAAGAGACAATCAAGATATGATTGTCTCTTTTAATTTTGGGAAATTTATTCTTTTCGGTAATTTAATAATTTCCAAACTGGACTTGAAAATGACCCCCTAATGTATGATTTTCCTAAATCAACATTTTTTTGTTCAGCTTCAAAATCACCTTTCAAAATTTTTGTAAGACTGTCATAATTTAACGCTGTAATTCTAAGGTTATATAGATTTTGAGATACTTTATAAATATTTCCATCTTTTTCTCTTTTATGAAATTCATATGTTAACTGAGAATTTGAACTTATGCTTTCTTTCGAATAAAAAGACTTTAGTTTGAACCTAAGACTTAAAGATCCAAAGGTTAAGCTGTCTTTTCTTGTATAATCACCTCTGGATATCCAAAATTGTATAGAGTCACCTACCATAGTATAATTATAAGATTCATCCTGAAAACCTCCAGTAGTCAAATTGAAAGGTATTAGATAAGATTTACCTTCTGGGCCTATACCAGTTACTTTTCCATTAATATATCCTTCTGAAAAATTATCGTCATAAGAGTTCCCATTGGAACCAGAAATGCCTTTTTCTCCAATAGGCCCCGGATCTCCTTTCGGGCCTTTACATGAAAACAAGAGCAAAGAAAAAGTAACGGAAAAAATTAAACAGTTTTTAATGTTCATAAGATCATTTAGTTATTTAGAACTAAACGACAATCATCAGTCTTTATTATATTGTTACTTTTAATATCCAGGCCAATCCATCAGCCTTTTTTCTTTTTACACCTATGTTTTTCAATAAATTCTGTTGCTTCCTTTAGTATAGCTTCTTCGTCTTTTTCAGCATACTTTTTTATTTTCAGATAGCAATTGCAGGCTTCTTCAATCCGACCTTCTTTACCTAAAAGTGATCCCAGATGAGCATTACCATGTAAATAATAGCCTGTTTTAAAAGCTTTGGCCTGTTCGCCAAAATCAATTGTTCTTTGGTAGTAATATTTGGCCTTTTCAGAGTCTTTTTTAAAGTTGTAAATATAACCCAGCATATAGGCAGAGAACCGGCCAGTTAATGCATCATATCCAACATACTGGCTATCAATTTTGGTGATGGCATTCAGAGCAACCTTTTCTGTTTCTACAAAATTCCCCGATGAAAACAGTAAGCGACAGTAAAATCTTTGAAAGAAGGGATTATCAGGAAAAGTAATGTGTAGATATTTGGCGATGGGAATAGCAGCTTTGGCATTTTCTTCTTCCAATGTATAAATACGCATCAGGTAACTTTGAGCTTCTGTTCTGGTAAAAAATGCGTTATTAGAACAAAAAGTGAGCTGTTCAATGCCCAATTTTTTATTTCCTTTAGGAAAAAGTGCCAATACTGGTTTTAGCCACACCATTGTTTCACCCAGGTATTCAGCATAATAATTGTATAAACCATTGCCAAACAAAAACTCAGGGCTTAAGTCGCCACGCTCTTTGCTTTTTTGCATGTAAGTCATAGCACTTTTGCCTGGACCTATGGCTTTGGCATATTTTCCCCTGTCAGATAGTATCCTGCCTTTAAACCCATATGCTGCGGACAGAAAAAATGATCCTTCTGTTGAAATTTTGACATCCTTTGATTCAGACAAAGGCTCAGCATATTTTATGCTCGAATCCATGTAAGCCAGTATTTTATCGTCATAGGCAGTATTATCATCATTTGCTTGAAACTTCCAAAAATTGCTGAGTCCCATTAGGAAGTAAGGCATGGGATGTTGAGGGTATTTACTCCTAAGTTTTAAGAATTCAGATTCTGCCTGAGGGAATTTGAAATTGTACATGTTGTTCACAGCATCGGTCATGTCAATCTGCACATCCATATCTGTGAGCAAGCTTATTAAATCAGGCTGTTTTTTCTGTGCGAAAAGCACATTAACCGAAAACAGGAAAATTATTAATCTTTTTTTCATTAGTTAGTATAGTATAAAAATCGTGCAACCTAGCTGTTATTTAGCAACAAACGCAAACTTACCCTTAACAGTTCGCCCATATTGCGGCATTCAAGAAATGGCTTGTAATTGTAGTGTTCTGCCAGCGAATTGGCAAGTTCCCTTTCATATTCGGTGCTCGAAAGTGTATCCTGAACAGAAGCATCTCCCAGCTCCTTGATCCTGTAACGATAACTCCGCATTCTATGGGCCATCAAAGCTCTTTCTTCCCGTTTATATTGCCTTTCACTTTCTGCAGAAATATGTCCTAGACCAAGTTTTAGAATAGGATTGTTTTGTTTAAAATACTGAGGCATGTAAATATGTTTCCGCCCATCATAAGATTGTTGGTCGAAATCAATAGCCCTAATCCGGTAACTTATTTCATCAAAATCCGGGATCATTTCTATCACATAATTGCTTGAATGCATGTCGCCGAGTAACCTGATGAAACATCTTTCATTGAATTTTATAAACTCTTTGGCCAGTCGGGTTTTATTTAAAGTAGCATCGTTGAGGTGATATTTTATAAACCTGTCACCAGGGATTCCCATGATGTGTTCTTCTATAAGTGTTTCTCCATCAACATAATACCCCATTCTATTGGGTGATAATACATGCTCAAGTTCAAGCCCATAAATTCTTGAAGCATCGGCATTCTTTATATAAAAATAATCGAAGTTATCATTAAGCTTATTTACAATCCTGATCCTGAATGGTCTTGTATTCCCATACATGCACAAGTCAATCCGGTCAATTGTAAGGTGCTTCATGACGCTCATATCTCCGTTGGCCTTCAGGATAGCATATAGCTTTTTCAGACTTTGGTATATATGCTCCATATCATTCTGACTATAAAGCACAGTAACCCAAAGTGTATCAGTCCCATCTAAATCATAAAGCGGAATAGCTCCTTCATGTCGCAATAGATCCTGGTACTGGATCGGCATGCGTTTTTCTCTTTCGTACTCAATAAGATAATTTCTTAAGTGCTTGGAGATTTTGTAAGGCACTTTTTTCTGGGTGATCATATTGGCCTGTTGGGTTTCCTGTTACGATTTTACAATATTTCCTTTTAAATGGCTAATTTTGAGCCATGAGGTATTTAGTTGTCCTGATAGCTTTATTTTTTGTTTTGTACTCCTGCAAATCATCAAAGAGTACTTATACAATAACAAAGAATCCTTCAGGGAATAAAAGTTTAGCTAAAGCATTAACAGTACCTGCTTCAGGGAAAAATGCCGAAGATGTTATTCATTCTGCTAAAAAATACCTCGGTACGCCATATAAATATTCAGGAATGGATCGAAGTGGTATGGATTGCTCAGGTTTGATTTGCCAGGCTTTTAACGATGTTGGAGTGAATCTTCCCCATCAATCAGCAGAACAAAGCAAACTGGGCAAGAGTGTTTCTTTAAAAGATCTTAAGCCGGGGGACCTTATATTTTTGGGAGCTACAAAAGGATCAGACAAGATTACCCACGTAGGAATGGTAGTAAAAGTCGACAACGGAAAAATCATTTTTATACATTCTTCAACCAAAAAAGGGGTTATTGAAGAAAATTTGCTTGAGAAATGGTACCAGCCATTGTTTATAAAAGGAGCGAGACTGTTTTAGTATTGAGTATTGAGTACTTAGTATTGAGACTGCTTCAAGTTCATACAATTTTGCCATATTCAGCTTCACTCGCAACACACAACTCAAAACACACAACTCACTTACCGAATCCTCTTAATTTAATCTCAGTCAGCTTTCTTTTAGTATCCAAACTAAAATCCCCTTTAAGCATCCAGTCGTAATATGAGGGGTCAGATTTTAATATATCCGCTACTTTTTTGTCTTTATGTTTGCCGAAATTGAACACCTCAAAGCCATCGTTGTTAAATACCATTCTTCCAGCAAAATCTACCTGATTCGACATAGTTAATTTAGCCAGACAGGTAACATCATTCTCTATTTTGCAATCCATTTTATCACCAGGCACCTGCATACCATCATACCTTCCCAATTGGGCATCAAGCACTTCAAAAGTGGCAATAGTATCTGCTTCTGCTGAGTGTGCATTTACGAGTTCTAATCCACAATAAAATTTATAGGCCGCAGATAATGTCCTTGGTTCCATCATATGGAAAATGCGTTGGGCATCTACTATTTTTCTGTGGGTAACGTCAAATTCCAGATCAACTCTAAGAAATTCTTCCACTAACATGGGAACATCAAATTTGATCAGGTTAAATCCACCAAGATCGCAACCTTCAAAAAACTTATTTATTTCCCTTGCAAGAAGTTTAAAGGTTGGACAATCCTTCACATCCTCATCCGTAATACCATGTATCCTGGTAGAAGCCGGAGGAATAGGCATTCCCGGATTTACTTTCCAGGTTTTAATCTCCTTTTCACCAGTTGGAAAAACTTTTAAAATACTTATTTCAACAATCCGGTCCTGAGTAATACTGATTCCGGTAGCTTCAAGATCAAATATGGCCAGCGGCTTTTTTAAGTGGAGATTCATTTTAATAGAATTATGAATTATTAGTTATGAATTATGAATGTGAATTCAGTATTTGAGGAGCGATGCTTATTCATCACTCATCATTTATAATTCATCCATTATTTAATAATCCTTTCTGCCATCTCCTTCAGATTTATCCCGCCAAATTTACCTGAACTCATCATCAATAGTGATTTTCTGTTCCAATCCTGAGATTCCAGGTAGGATTTCAGCTTTTCTATGTCTGAAAAAACTTTCAGATTTTTAGCTGCAAAATTTGCCTGAATATCTGCTTCTGTAATAGTTGGAAGTTTTTTATGTTCGACAGTTTCTGGACTGAAGAATACTATTGGCTCATCGGCAAACTTAAATTTGTCCTTGTATTCTTTTAAAAAATCCTTGTTCAAACTACTAAAAGTATGTAGTTCAAGGCATGCTATAAGCTTATAATCTGGAAAGTTCTTTTTCACCGCCATAGTTGTGGCAAGTAACTTTGAAGGTGCATGTGCAAAATCTTTAAATGCTATAGATTTTTCACCTTTAGCTAATAATTCCAATCTGTTTGAAGCTCCTTTGAAAGAAGAAATTGCCTCATAAAAGCCTTTTTCTGTTATTCCTACCCTTAAACAAACCAATCTTGCAGCCTCTATGTTTTTTAGGTTGTGCTCACCAAAAACCTGCAATTCTATCTGTCCGTAATCAGTATTCAAGGTGGTCCTCCCGTTTTTAATTTTATGGCTAGGAGTGGTATATCCCTCAGCAGTAACATCATATCTGTCTATTGAACAAATATCCGCTACCCTTTTATCATCTTTTGAATAAATTAATAGTCCTCCTTTTGGAGTTAAATCTGCAAAATTTTCAAACTGTTCCAGATACTTGGCAAATGTTGGGAATACGTTTATGTGGTCCCATGCAATACCGGTAATAATTCCGATATGATGTTTATAATGCCAGAATTTAGGTCTTGGGTCTAAAGGAGAAGTAAGATATTCATCTCCTTCAATTACAATCATCGGGGCTTCAGTCAACCTCGCCATGGTCTCAAAACCTTCTATGATTGAACCAACCATGTAATCGAACTCTTTTCCATGAAAACGCAATACATGCATAATCATAGAGGTAACAGTAGTTTTCCCATGGCTTCCGGCCACCACTATTCTCTGCTTGTCTTCGCTGTATTTATAAATATATTCCGGAAAGGAATAGATCTTTTTTCCCAATTCCTGGGCACGGATCAACTCAGGATTATCTGCCCTGGCGTGCATACCAAGTATTATTTCATCAACATCATCAGTGATTTTTTCAGGAAACCAGCCTGTTTTATCAGGAAGTAAGCCTTTATCAGCCAATCTGGTACGCGATGGTTCAAAAATTTCGTCATCTGAACCTGTTACCTGATAACCTTTTTCAAAAAGGGCCAGCGCAAGGTTGTGCATGGCGCTGCCACCAATAGCAATAAAATGTACCTTCATTTACGAACTTAAATTCAACCCGTAAAAGTAGAAAAATAATCTCTTTACTAATCAACAGTTTTTATAAAGGTTATATCGGAATGATTGTGGATAACAATGTGGATAACCTGTTTTGAATTTGATATCTTTATATAATTCAGCATTTAATCTCAACCAATTCAGACGAATACACTTCTAAAATATCCGATCCATTTTTAATTATTTAACAAGGCCTCTTGTTAATGACTTAGAATTTAATTGTCCGTATTTTGTAGAATGGAACAAAACCCTACCCGCTTCAGAAAACAAAGTAATGTTGCCAAAACAACTTCAGTCGCAGATCTGGCGATGAGCTTTGGTAAAATACCCCCACAAAACCTTGAGGCAGAAGAAGCGGTTTTAGGTGCTTTGATGATTGAAAAAGGCTCTATGCCTATTGTTCAGGAAATTTTACGTCCTGAAAGTTTTTATAAAGAGTCGCATAGGATCATTTATGAAACCATTTTAACCCTGGATGCCAAAGGAGATCCTGTCGATTTACTTACAGTTACGAATGAACTTAGAAAAAGCAGCCAGCTTGATTTTATTGGTGGACCTTTTTACCTGGTTGAATTAACCCAAAGGATAAGTTCAGCAGCCAACTTAGAATTTCACTCCCGAATTGTTTCTGAAAATTTTATAAAAAGAGAATTAATTAAAATCTCATCTGAAATAACACGTGAGTCATTTGACTATACATCTGATGTTTTCGATTTGCTGGACCATGCCCAGCAACAGATATTTCAAATCGTAGATTCGAACTTAAAAAAGAAATACGCCAGCATCCGCGATATACTTCACCAGGCAATCCAGGAACTTGAAATAAAGAAAAATAATGCGGGTGGACTTACAGGCGTACCGAGCGGCTTTACAGATTTAGACAGAATTACTTCAGGTTGGCAAAAGTCTGACCTGGTGATTATTGCAGCCAGGCCAGGTATGGGTAAAACTGCATTTGTTGTTTCAGCAATGAGAAATGCAGCTGTGCAGTTTGGAAAAGCGGTTGCTTTGTTTTCGCTGGAAATGTCCTCAGTTCAGCTTATAAACCGTCTTATTTCAGCAGAAGCAGAAATTGCCAGTGAAAAAATTACGAAAGGAAAACTAGAGCCTTACGAGTGGCAACAGTTGCATGAAAGGATAAGCAAGCTTAGCGATGCTCCCATTTATATAGATGATACTCCTGCACTGAGTATTATGGAGTTACGAGCAAAATGCAGGCAATTAAAAGCCCAGTATGATATTCAGATGATTATTGTCGACTATCTTCAGTTGATGAGAGGTAGTGATGTTGGTAAAGGTGGAGGAAGTAACCGGGAGCAGGAGATTGCCAATATCTCAAGGAATCTAAAAGGTTTAGCTAAGGAATTAAGTGTTCCGGTAATTGCCCTTTCCCAGTTAAGCCGTGCTACAGAACAGCGGGGAGGAGACAAAAGACCAATGCTATCAGATTTAAGGGAATCAGGATCTATAGAGCAGGACGCTGATATGGTTTTGTTCTTATACAGGCCTGAATATTATGGAATTGAAGTAGATGAAGATAACAATCCTACAAAAGGTGTTGGGGAAGTAATTATTGCCAAGCACAGAAATGGATCTCTTGATACTGTAAAACTCAGGTTTATAGGTCAGTTCACAAAATTTGCAGATTTAGACCGGGATATGTCAGATTTTAGCGCTTCCGGCGGATCTTCTGCCAATACCTGGGGAAGTTTCCCACCTTCATCCGGAGGACAGGAATTTATAACCTTACCGAGTAAAATGAACAGCGATCCCGGAAAAGATACAGGATTTGGTATTGAAGACAGATTCAAAGGAGAAGATGAAGTGCCATTTTAATAAAAACAAAATTGTTTATATTTGATTTCACTATAAACAATTAAATATGAAAACAATCTCTACTCTTTTATTATTTTTTGGCATTTTGGTTTCTGGCTATTCACAAAACACACACGTCTTTGACTTTGAAAACATCAACGATTCTTCCTTTTTTGATTTCCGGACTAATAGTCAGGACAAAAACATATGGCAGATAGGGAAGCCTAAAAAAAACGTATTTGTTTCTGGTCAAAATTCACAACATGCTTTGGTTACAGATACCAGTAAATCTTATCCTGTTAAGAATGTTAGTTCTTTTAAAATACATACTTATGGGCCTACATCCCTTGTTAGATCGGAAGTTTGGTGTACAAATTATATACTAAATGGTTACTACTGGGTAGATTCTGATTCTCTATCTGATTTTGGTAAGATAGAATTTAGTATTGATAGCGGTAAAACTTATCTTAATTTATTAACTGATTCTAGAGCATTGTGGAAAACATCAAAGCCAATACTTACAGGGCGAAGTAAAGAATGGAAAATGTTTGCTGTTGATTTGAGGAATTTTATAAAGGTACCTCCTTATAATACAAGAAATCCCATATATAAATTCAGTTTTATTTCAGATAATATTGATACAAAAAAAGATGGTTTAATGTTTGACAAACTAAGCTTTTGTGATCTCCAGGGAGGATTATTAGAGTATTCAAATAATGAATCTCTGACAATTTTACCCAATCCTGCAAATGAAACCATTTCGGTTCAATCCTCAAAAGCAGGTAGGTTTTCTTTAGATGTTTATAGCACTGAAGGAAATAATGTTTTTAGATCAGGAGAATTTATTAGAGGTATTGACATTAATATTTCAGCACTTAATCCAGGAATTTACGAACTAATTTTGCGAAATGAGAATGGTCAAATTCAATCAAAAAAGAGGTTCTTAAAGAATTGAAAAACAGACTATCATATATGTAGCGCTCTTTCTGGAGTAAACACTAATATTCTTCTTATTTTTGCCTCATATGCACCAGCTTATGAGGCTTTTTCTTTTTTCTGCCATCCTGTTTTGCAGCATGGCCTCCTATTCTCAAAATACACAGATATATACGCACGATTCATATTCGTTCAGAACAGGGCTTGAACTTTATAATAAACAGAAATATACTGCAGCCCGCCAATATTTTGAACGATACATTTCTCTTGGCAAAAACGACTTGCTCAGCGTCGAATCTGAATACTATGCAGCTGATTGCGGCTTGCAACTATTTCATTCTGACGGAGAAAGGAAACTGAATGATTTTGTAAAAAAATACAATAACCATCCAAAATCTCAACAGGCACTTTTTTCACTGGGAAATATGTACAGGTCGAAAAAAGATTATAAAAAGGCTATTTCTTATTACAGCAGTTTAAATACAGAAGACCTGGCAAAGGAACAGCAGGACGAAGCTCAATTTAATATTGGCTATTGCTACCTAAATGACAAGCAATTAGACAAAGCCCTTCCTTATTTTAACTCATTAAAAGGAACAGAAAATAAGTTTACCTACGCAGCATCTTACTATGCCGGTAATATAGAGTTCCGTCAGGCAAACTACGAGGCTGCTTTGCCGGATTATCAAAAAGCAGAAAAGAATGAGAGTTACAAAACGCTTGTTCCGTACATGATTGCCAATATTTATTACAAGCAAAAAAAGTATGAGGATTTCATAACCTACACAGATGCATTGCCAAAAAGCAATCCGGATTGTAAAAACCAGGATGAAATTTGCCTTATGCAAGCTGATGTTTATTTCCGAAAACAAGAGTATTTGAAAAGCATTACGGCAGCTGATAAATACAGGTTTGGAGGAAAAGAGCTCCCCGATGATGCCCAGTACAGGTATGCGAAATCTTTTTATTACACTGGAAGAAATGAAAAGGCCACAGAAAACTTCAAGAAAATATCCTCACATAAAGATTCTATTGGACAGTTTAGCTCTTATTTTTTGGCCTTAACCTATTTAAGAGATGAAAATAAAGCTTTTGCAGTACCACTTTTAGGCCAGGCATCTGGTATGACTTACTCTAAAGATGTCCAGGAAGAATCTTTATTTCTATTTGGAAAGGTGAATTATGAATCAGGGAAACTGACAGAAGTAATAACCAGTTTGAAGGCTTACAGAAAGAAATTTCCAAAAGGTCGTTTTGCAGAAGAAGCCAGCGAAATTTTAAGTGATGCCCTTTTAAATACAAGTAATTACTCTGAAGCCTTAGATTATATAGAAAGTCTTCCAAAAAGAAGCCCAAGAATAGATGTTGTTTATCAAAAAGTAGCATTCAATAGAGCTGAAGAACTTTATAATCAGGGTTTTGCCGACAGTTCTATTGCGTACCTGGAAAAATCGCAATCAGTACCTTCAGACAAAAAAATGGTAGCAGAAGCATTTTTCCTTATGGGAGAAGCTTATTCTATGAAAAGTGACCCTAAAAATGCTACAGAGAATTATTTTAAATCTCAGGAATCCAATCAATTTTCCAATGAGGATTTTTACAGGAAAGCGGATTATGGACTTGGCTACTCCTTCTATAATCTAAAAGCCTACGATAAATCGGCCATAAGATTCAAAAAATACACTGATGATAAGGACATGGTCAAAAGCAATTATTATCCTGATGCCTTATTGCGATTAGCAGACAGTTATTATGCACTAAAGAAATATTCAGATGCACTTGAAACATATGAAAAGGCAATTAATGCCAACAACAAAGAAAATGACTACATCTTGCTGCAAAAAGGCTTGATAAATGGAGCTACCGGAAACTACGAACAAGCAGATAATCTTCTTTTTGCCCTCACACATAATTATCCAAAATCTCCATATTATGAAACTGCTCTTTTTAATAAAGCCATGTTTTCTGTTGAAAAAGGGGATTATCAAAATGCAATTCAGGCATTTACAATGTTTATAAGAGAAAGGCAATCAAGCGTGTACATTCCCAATGCATTAGAGAGAAGGGCAATCTGCAATGTAAACCTCAAAAACCCTGAGCTCGCCATTAATGACTATGAAACTATTTTAAAAGAATATCCTACCTCCCCTGTAGCCAATGCTGCTTTGCAAGGCATACAGGAAATAATGTCTAAAGAAGGTAAAAACGAAGAATTCCTGACTTTATTGGAAAGTTTCAAAAAATCAAATCCTCAGAAATCTGATCTTGAAAATATAGAATTTGAATCAGCCAAACGCTTATACTTTGATCAGAAATACAATGAATCTATCCGGATCTTAAACAACTTTATTGCTTCCTATCCAAATAGTGTTCTGTCTTATGAGGCAACATATTATCTGGCCGATTCTTATTACAGAATTAATCAGTTTAAAGAAGCTCTGCCATTTTATCAAAAGATTGTAGAGATAAACAAAGGGAGCTATACCAACAGATCCATATATAAAATTGGAGAAATAAATTACTCACTGGCCAATTATCCTGAAGCACTCAAAAATTACAGGTTATTGCTACAATTAGCCGGTTCTAAAAAAGATATTGCCAATGCTTATCAAGGCATCATGTTATCTCATTTCCAAACCTCACAATTTGATTCCAGTTTTGCCTATGGACAGGTTATCGTTAATTCAGGTTATGCGACAAGTTCCGGTCAAAACAAAGCATTCCTTGTATCATCTAAATCTGTTTTGGCAAAAGGAGACACTTCTAAAGCTATCGATTATCTGATATCCACGATAAATGAGGCAAAAGACGAAAACGGTGCAGAAGCTCAACATATAATTGCCGAGATATTTAGAAATCAAAAAAAATATAAATCAGCTTTGAACGAGCTTTTTAATCTTAATACTTATTACAGTGAATATACTAAATGGGTTGGAAAATCATTCCTTTCAGTGGCTGACAACTACCAGGGCCTTGGGGAAACTTTTCAGGCCAAAGCAACACTTGAATCTTTAATTAAAAATTTCCCTGACCAGGAAATTGTGGATAGTGCGAAAGTGAAACTGGAAGCTCTGAAATAGTTAGGAGTTGTGTGTTGTGAGTTGCGTGTGACGCATAACTATTAACTTTAGACTATTAACTATTAACTATTAACTAACTATTGAGTTTAACCCTAGGATCCACCACAGCATACAAAATATCAACCAGGATATTTATCACAATAAAAACAAGTGCTATAAAAAGTGTACAGCCCATTACAACAGGGAAATCAAGGTTCTCTACAGCTTTAATGCTGATCAGGCCAAGGCCCTTCCAGTTAAAAATTAATTCTACAAAAAATGCTCCTGCCATAAGGGAAGCAAGCCAGCCAGAAACAGCAGTGATAACAGGGTTTAATGCGTTTTTTAAGGCATGTTTGAATATTATGGTTCTGGTAGATAATCCCTTTGCTTTGGCCGTTCTAATATAATCCTGGGAAAGTACATCAAGCATAGAGCTTCTTGTAAGTTGCACAATGATAGATAAAGGCCTTATTCCAAGCGTAAAGGCTGGTAGTATAATATTTTTAATCTCTAACTGCCTCCCTTCCATTGGGTGAGTTACCCAAAGTTGACCTGTAAGATTTAATCCGGTATAATCTGCCCAGTAGAAACCAAATAATACAGCCATCAAAATAGCCACTACGAAAGAAGGTGCTGAAATTCCTAATATAGAAGTAGTTACAAGAAAATGATCTGTAAATGAGTTTTGCTTCAAAGCAGCAATCACACCAAATGTTATTCCAAAAAATGTAGCAAAGATCATGGCAGTTAAAGCAAGCCAGAAAGTGCCAGACATATGTTCGTATAAAATACTTGATACAAGTTTGTGATTTTGAAAAGACCTCCTCAAATAAGGTGTCTTAATTACGATAACCGAAGATCCAATCGAAAACAATTTTTGGTATTCATATTTGCTTTCATTTTCTAATGTGTTTTCATGAATGGAAAAAGGCAATACATCATTTACGTACAGTAAGAATTGATCACCTAAAGATTTATCTAAACCTAAATCCTTCTCAATTGCCTCTCTTGTAGACACATCAGATCTTTGTCCGGCCATCATAGCCACAGGATCTCCTGGAAGAGCATGGAAAATAAAAAACACCACAACTAAAACCCCGAAAATAACAAGGGTTCCGTAAAGCAGCCTTTGGATAATATAATTAAGCATAATTCTCTAATCCCAAATATACATTTTGATTGAGTTAATTTTCAATGTTAAACAATTGCTGAACCTTCACCAAAGTATTTTAAAAACAGCTTTACACCGTGTACCAAGAACAAAACAAGAAACATTATTCCAATGCTTTTATTAATTAAAGTTATGGTCTTCTGAGTGATTTTATCCCTGATCAGACGGGTAAAAAAAGCTACACATACCAATAACACTCCTGCACCTACCGCAGTCCCGAGAACAAATGCCGCCTTATCTCCTATTTTATGAGGATCCAGCCATCCTAGATTATCAGCCATTTTTGATGTTATAAGCCAGAAGGCTACTAACATTGGATTAAAAACTGCAATTATGAATCCTTTCCAAAATGGATGAAATTGAAATGACTCTGCTTTTGATTGTTTATCAAGATTAGTTTCTTTTTTGGACTGGAAAAATAATGTGTAAATGCCCATTATCAAAAGAACTGAAGCAGTAATTATCTCTAAAACCAGGTTAAAAGATTTGAAAGCCGAAACGTACTGAACAGCTAATACTGCCAAAAAAGAATAGGGTATTTCCGGAATACTGGCACCAAAGGCTACCCATAAACCAGCTCGGGTATTTTTATTTAATACAGTATGTAAAACAGCAAGGTTGCCCGGCCCTGGTGGAAGTGAACCTACAAAGCTTAAAGCAAATGCGAATATAAAAGCACCTATCACTAAGCAAAGAACGCAAATTTGTTTTTAAATCTCAGCCTATATTGCTGGTAAGCTTTAAATCTTTCCTATCAAATTCAAATGATATGATGAATTTACAATTGGCATCATTTTTTCAGAATAAAAAGAAAACTTTATTCATATGGATAACAAGAAAAATGTTGGCAGCCCTGATAAAGACAGGATCAATGTAAATGAAAAATACGAATTAGAATACTGGACTAAAGAATTAGGAGTAACTTCTGATAAACTAAAACAGGTTGTAAGTGAAGTAGGAACATCTGTTTCAGCAGTAAAAGAGAAGCTGAGTAAGAAGTAAACAATAAAACGTTTTCGGAACACATATTGTGAGAATAAGGGAATCGAACCGATGACCCTTCCCGATCAGGAAACGCTCTATCCTGCTAAGTTTATCATAAAAAAAGGTCTGCAAAAATGCAGACCTATGTGGAGGATAACGGAGTCGAACCGATGACCTCTTGCATGCCATGCAAGCGCTCTAGCCAGCTGAGCTAATCCCCCATATGGTTGCAAATATATTATTTTTTAACAACTCAGTTCACAATTAATATCTGTAATGAATAATTAGGAAGTTGTTTAGGCCAATTTTAAAATCACTTCCTCAATTTTTTCCCGATTCAATGGCTTTTCTAAATAACCATGAATATTATATCGGGATGCCTCTTTTACATCAATATTATCAAGTGATGAGGTTAACAAGACAATTTTTATTTTGTCTTTACAAGGCAATTTTGAATTATGGAATTCCTTTAAAAACTCAATTCCATCCATTACCGGCATTTTTATATCTAATAATATAAGGTCAGGGCAATTGTCATTTTCACCGTTTTCAAAGCTTTCTCGAATAAATTCTAAAGCTTGTTTTCCATTGGTAAGTACATGAATATCTTCAGCAATCTGCAATCTCCTAACCCATTTTATACTTATATAATTGCAAATCAGCTCATCATCGACAAGTAAAATGCGTTTGAATTTTTTATCCATAATACTTTTTTTCTTAAGAATAAAAATCTGTGCCTAAACATAATTTCTATATAAAATTATAATTCTATTAAGAGTAAAGCTGTAATGGGCATTTGTATTATTTGAGTTCAGGACGTCAACGATCTTTTGGCTCAATTTTAGGAATACAAAGTCAAAAGATCAACAATCTATGTTTTACGTATAACTTAACGCAAGATAATATTTTAAGTATGGGATCGCTGAGCAACAATTGGTTAACCGAAGGTTTGATAGATTTTGAATATAAGAAATATGTCTTAATGGCCTATTTTCAGCAAGTCAAGGAAAATTTTGATGAAAAAAAGCTTTACCCCCATTTATCAGACCTGATTTTTCACTATCAGAACTTGATATCAATCAAGGAGAACAAACAATTATTGCAGGAACATTTTCCTGCAATACTAACCAAGGCAGATTTTGAGAGTCTTACTCTTGCTTATGAAAAAATGGTGCAGGACGATGAATTAATGAAAGAATTGGAAAATATTATTTCTTTCTCTTTGCCTTTGTTTAAAGATTATATGGCAACCGGAAGAGATCTTTATGAATATCTCGAAAGTAAAATGGAAATAAGTCCAATTGGCTTAAGCACGCTGCACCCTGAAGAAGGTTATTTATTTCTAAATCAACATGCTACAACCGATACACTCATTTATGAGTATAGAATGACAATTTTTACTCAAGCCCAGGAGAAATACAGAGGAATACACCTGAATTATATAGAAACCGAGTCAAAAAGCATCACGAATACATATGAGAATATGAAGTTCACTTTGATAAAAAGGAACCAGACATTGCCAAATCCGGCAACATATCTTATTCAAACTAAAACTTATGCACCTTTAAATGAAACTATTTTGCCTATAGCGAAAAGAGTTTTGGTAAAGTATATTAGTGTTTAAAGCAATTAAGCAGGCTATCCATCTTTGTTTCTGTTTCCAGAAATTCTTTCTCCGGATCTGAATCTTCAGTAATGCCGGCACCTGCAAAAAACGTAATTTCCTTATTTTCTATTTTCACACAACGGAGATTTACAAAAAGATGAGTTTCTTCCCCGATATTAACCGGACCTAGATACCCGCTATACAATTCTCTTGAAAAGTTTTCATTTGCCAGAACGAACTCCATTGCAGCTTCCTTTGGCATTCCGCAAACGGCAGAAGTTGGGTGCAACATTTCCAGCATATCAGAAAGCAAATCAGGAAAATCTACCTCGTTTAGATCAACCAGGTATTCTGTTTTAAGGTGAAAAAGATGTCCGACTCTAACAGTTTTGGGTCCAATATCCTCAAATTCCCTTAGCCTTATTTTTTTCAGGCGTTCCACTATAAACCTGCTTACGTAAGCTTGTTCTTCTATTTCCTTTTGGCTCCAAACAGCTTCTTTTTCAGATTTACCATTAGCTGCTTGTGTACCTGCTAAGGCAACTGTTTTAAAAATATTTTTTGAATTTCTGGAAACAAGAGTTTCTGGTGATGCCCCAATCCATAATCCATAATCAGGTGTATAAATAATTGAATTAAAAGTAGTTTTAAATACTTTATTAATATTTTCAAAAACCTTTCCTGCAGAAAAAATTCCGGAAATTGTGGCTGTCCTTTTTCTGGCAAGAACTAGCTTTTTATGCTCGTTGCGATTTATAGACTCAATAGCAAGATTTACGGCATTTTTATAAAAATTTATCCTTTCTAAAGAAGCAGGTTTTAAAGTTATAATGTGATTTTGTTGAGTTTTCTCAATTTTTAAGTCAGGTAGAAAATATAATAGCTCCTTTGTCAGCTCAGTTTCATTATCAGTTTTAAAGTGCACATCAGCTTTTAAATATAACTTTTCACCTTTTGAACCTCCTTCAAATGACGCAATGACAAACCCATTTTCCAGGGATTCTATTGTATGGGTTTGCAGTATTTGTGGACAATGCGAAATTAAAAAATTCCTGATGTTAGATTCGGGCAGGGACCAAATTGCCAGGCCGTATTGTCTTTCCTTGCAATACTGTACCAAAGAATCAATAACTGAGGCTGAATTAAGTGTTTGAACTGGAATCTCTGTTTCTATCATGCGCCTTTTGGCAGAACCGCTACAGTTAACCTACTTATACAAATAAGCTTACCCTCTTCATTTGTAATTTTAATATCCCAAACATGCAACTTTTTGCCTCCATGTAGCAAAGTAGCCTTACCATAAACAAATCCACTTTTTGCACTTCTGAGATGATTAGCATTTATTTCAACACCAACCACACTATATTTTTCTTCATCTACATAGCACAAAGACCCTACACTCCCAAGAGTTTCTGCCAATACGCAAGAAGCCCCACCATGTAACAAACCAAAGGGCTGAGTTGTTCGGTGATCTACAGGCATTTTTGCACATAAAAAGTCCTCTCCTATTTCTGTAAATTCCATCCCGATATGGCTTCCCATGTTGTTGGCACCAAGCTGGTTTAAACTCTCAACAGTATATTTTGGATTGATCATGGATATTCAATAAGTAATTTTTAGAATGCAGAATGAATGATATAAGTTCATAAATCATCACACACCACATTATTCATTATTTTAGCGCAAATAAAAACAAATTAAGCTTTGAAGCATATCTATATTATCCGGCACGGTCAAACAGATTATAATAAAAGAGGAATTGTGCAGGGAAGCAGTGTCGATACTTCTTTAAATGAAACCGGCAGGGAACAAGCTGATAGGTTTTATGAGGCTTACAAGGATGTTCCTTTTGATAAAATCTATACTTCAAAACTTCAAAGAACTCACCAGTCAGTTCAAAAATTTATTGACAAAAATATTCCCTGGGAGCAACACATTGGACTGAATGAGATTAGCTGGGGTGAATTTGATGGAAAACTCTCCTCAAAAGAAGACAAAGAACATTATTTATCTATCATGCAGAGATGGACAAATGGCGAAACAAATCTTGCAATAGGTGGTGGCGAATCTCCTGAATTGGTACAATTACGTCAAGCTCCGGTTTGGGACTTAATATTGTCCAGAGCAGAAGAAAAAAATGTATTGGTTTGTATACATGGCAGGGCATTGAGAATCCTAATGTGCCACATACACCATTTATCCCTGACAAAAATGGACTCTTTTGAACACGATAACCTTTGCCTTTATTTGTTGGAATATGACGGAAAAAAAACTGAATTATTAAAGACAAATTGTTTGTTGCATTTGAAAGAATTTAAAGACAATTGATTTACAGATAATATTTTAATTTATAGGTAATCATTTTCGATTCCTGTTTCGAGAATATTGTTGTTAACAGGTTATGCTATTGGGAGGATTTGTTTGCTTTCGATACTAAGAAATTCTTAAGCCATTTCTTATACATCCATTCCTAAATTCAGGAAACAGTCTTGATACTCAATACTAAGTACTCAATACTAATAACTATCTTTGAGATTTAAATTCTAAGCATGTCTTCTATCCTCATTCTTAATGCCCAGGTTGTAAACGAAGGGCAAATTGATGTTTCTGATATATTAATTAAAAACGGTAGAATAGAAAAAATTGGCAATAATCTCTCAGGATTAAAAGCTGACAAAATTATTGATGCTACAGGGAAGCACATTCTACCAGGCGCAATAGACGACCAGGTACATTTCAGGGAACCTGGTTTAACCCACAAAGGCACTATTTATACTGAATCAAAGGCCGCAGTTGCGGGTGGGGTAACTTCTTTCATGGAGATGCCAAATACAAATCCGCAGACAACAACGCAGGTTTTGCTGGAAGAAAAATATGCCCTTGCTTCTAAAGATTCATTGGCCAATTATTCTTTTTTTATGGGCACCACCAACCATAATTATGAAGAGTTGATGAAAACAAACCCAAAAAATGTCTGTGGTATCAAGATATTTATGGGATCATCTACTGGTGATATGTTAGTTGATGATGCCCCAACATTGGAGAAAATTTTCTCTAATTCTCCCTGCCTTATAGCAACTCACTGTGAAGACGACAAACTGATCAAAATAAACCAGGAAAATTATATTTTACACTTTGGTGAAAACCTTTCAGTTGAATATCATCCTTTGATCAGGACCCAGCAAGCATGCTATAACTCTAGTTCATTGGCAGTTTCGTTAGCTAAAAAACATGGTACAAGATTGCATATTCTGCATATCAGCACCGCAAAAGAATTGGCTCTGTTTGAAAATTCGACTGCTTTAAAAGATAAAAAGATTACTGCTGAAGCGTGCATACATCATTTATGGTTTTCAGATAATGATTATGCTAAAAAAGGAAATTTTATAAAGTGGAACCCGGCTGTAAAATCATCAGCTGATAGAGAAGCCATTTTCAATGCAGTTTTAGATGGAACTATTGATGTGATAGCAACCGATCACGCTCCTCATACGCTCGAAGAAAAGCAGCAGAGTTATTTAAAAGCACCTTCCGGAGGACCACTGGTACAACATTCTGTCGTGGCCATGCTGGATTTTTATCATCAGGGTCGAATTTCCCTGGAAAAAATAGTGGAAAAAATGAGCCACAATCCAGCAACATTATTCAGGATAGCAGAACGTGGGTTTATCAGAGAGGGTTATTGGGCAGATTTAGTGTTGGTTGACCTAAATTCAGCGTGGAAAGTGGAAAAAGAAAATATTTTGTACAAATGTGGCTGGTCGCCTTTTGAAGGCCATACATTCCAAAGCCAGGTTACTCATACAATTGTTTCAGGCAACCTGGCTTATGAGAATGGTGTTTTCAATGAAAGTCAAAAAGGGCAGAGGTTGTTGTTCTCAAATTAAGCAGGAAGTTTTTTCAACTTTTCTAACATCAACTCCACATTCTCAACTGATAAAGCTGGGAAATTTGCAATTCTCACCTGAGAATCTTTATAAGTTCCGTAGCCGGCGCCTAAAACGATATTTTCCTTTTTTAAACTTTCTATTATCCCAGCGGCAGGTGCCTTTGTATTCGCTACAACTACAGTTTCTGATCTGTGAGCAAGATGCTTTACAAAAGGATCAAACATTTCAGACTTAGCGCAAAAGTCATATATCAGGTTTGCCTTTTGGCTTGTTTCCTTTCTGATATTTTCAACTCCTTTGCCAAGCATATCAGCCACAATTTTGCCCAACAAATAAATATATAAAGTGTTAGGTGTTGCTGGAGTTTCGTTTTTAGCCCCATTTTCCACCAACGACAACAAATTATGATAAGGAGTTGCTTTATGGCCCTGAGCTTTTAATGCTTTTGCTATATCTATTGTTTTCTGGTTCACAATCCAAACACCTAAACCAGCTGGCATTCCAAATGCTTTCTGTACTGAAAATAGAACACTGTCCACTTTTGACCAATCAAAAACGGGATGTGGGATAGATGAAACAGCATCTACAAATACTAGTTTATCAGAATATCTGTCTTTCAATGAATGAATATCAGCAACAGGCATTTGCACTCCTGTACTGGTTTCATTTTGAGTGCAACAAATCATTTCGACTTCAGAAGGGATTTCAATCTTAGAAATATCAAAACCTTCCCCCATTGGTGCTTCTGCTTTGTGAGCGGTTAACCCTAAGTCCTTTGAAAATTCAAAGTATTTTTTAGAAAATGATCCGTTAACGAAATGAAAAGAGCTTTTACCGGCACAACTGGAAAGTGATTTTTCCCAAATTTCAGTGGCTGAGCCAGTGAAATAAATATTAAAACCTTCTGGAATACCCAAAAGTGATTTTAAGTTAGAAGTAGTTTCTGCAAAAATTCCCTGAAATTGTTTTCCCCTATGAGAAATAGATCCCAAATTCTGATTAAGGGCTTCTAAAAGATGCTTTTGAACCGTTGGGTATAATTGAGCAGGTCCGGGAGTAAAGAATATTTTTTCCAAAATGACAGGTTAAATAGAATGTAAAATTACCTTGTTTACATTTCATAACAATTTAAAACCTTGTCAAATTGTTTTATAGTTTAATCTATTTAGTGCAACTATTGTAATCCTGAAACAAACTTGTGATGGAAGTTGAGGTGTACCAATCTTGTTTTAATTTGTTTGTCACCTCTTTGCAATCAAAAAAGTACCTGATAAATTGAGACTTAAAGGCATTTGCATCAGAAAGATTTCGGACTAGTTCATTTATTTGAGCTGTTAATGTCAAATCAGGTGGCATGGGGCTAATGGTTGAATTGTTGCTTTGTGTTTCACCCTTCAATTTGGTTTCAAGACTAATATAATATTGTACATCATCTTCTTTATTGAAAATATAAACCTCCCTTGTCCCAAAAATATTCCCGTTATAATAGAATAATGACGCGAAACCAGTTTCGAGCTGTTGAGCAAAAATATATTTTATACTGCTTCCAGTCTTAATTTTTAAGGTTGTATAAATTTTTTTGCCTGTCGAATAACCTCTTATGTCCCGAGGTAAATATGTTTTCGTAGAATCAGACATATTGATTTTTACCAGGTCGAAATTGTAAACAAGGGAAGAAGAGGATTTATCAGCGCTCTTTAAAATCCTTACAGGCACCACGTTACTATCAAAAAGAACAATATAGCCATTCTGTTGCGATTGTGCCTGGATGGAAATTACGAGAAGAAAGTATTTAAAATATTTAGGATTAATTCTCATTAAAACATGAAATTGATAGTAAATTTTAAAGATATAATTCATTGACTTTTGCACAAAACATGTTGAAAATCAAATTACCTTAAAAAATCGACTACCTCATTTTAATTCAGCCCATTAATTTTTTAGTTTTCTTTGTAAAAAACCAACATCATAATTTTATGAAAAATACTTTTTTAGCAATTCTCATTTTTTTATTTCCTCTAACAGTACAAGCTCAATTTGAAGGAACAATCATTTGGAATTTCAAAATGGAAATTACCGATCCTAAATTAAAGGCCCAAATGGAGCTAGCCAATTCAAAAATGAATTCACCTGAAATGAAAGCCCAGATGCAGGCATTGGAAGCAAAAATGAATGACCCTGAAATGAAGGCGCTGCTAGAAAAAAACCCTGAAATGAAAGCCATGATAGAAAAACAACTTGAAGCAACTAAATCTGGCAGCGGTGGAAGTATGATGGACAATATGATGCCTAAAAGCATGGAAATACACATAAAAAATTCCAATTCCCTTACAAAAATGATTGGAGGCGCTTTTGATAATGAAACCTTATTTCTAAAAGACAAGGAAACTTCTTATCTAATTGACCGCAAGAACAAAACCTATACAGTTTTGCCTCAATCAAAAACTTCTAAAACAGAAGAATATAAAGTGACAAAAACAACAGAAACCAGCACCTTACTAGGTTATAAATGCATGAAATATATAGTGGAGACAACTGAAAGAGGACAAAAAATAGTGAATAATGTTTGGGCCACCACAGACATAAAGGATCTTGATCCAAAACAGTTTTCTAAAATCAGGATTGGTCAAACTCAAAGATCTACTTTTATGGAGAAAATTGACGGTGTTCCTCTTAAAATGATTGTGAATATTCCCCAGGGTCAGATGAACATTGAGATTGCTTCCTTGAAAAAAGAACCTTTGAGCCCGGGCATGTTTTCTTTGCCTGCAGGATTTACTGAGAAGAAAAAGTAAAAAAGGGTCTGGAGATATTCCAGGCCCTTTTTATTACCATTTACTTTTGAATGATAAGTTTAATTCTTTTGGTAGATTTAGCTGAAGATATTTCTACAAGATAGGCTCCGTTTTCAATTTTAGAAATATCGAGGTCCTTACTTAGATTTTCAGATTTATCTAAAACAACAACACCTTTCATATCTTTCAAAACCATCTTTGAAAGTACATCTACTTTCAATCCTGAAATGTGAATTAAATCCTTGGCGGGGTTTGGAAATACATCTATCAAGATAGCTTCAGGATTTCTTCGAAAGAGGTGATGGTGCAATTCAATGAAACTGCAATGGTGGATGTCTCCGCTTTTACCCCATCTCCATAAATTGACCCTGATGGTACAACTGGTGAAATTTGTTTGGTTTCTCAAATATATAAATTGAGTTTCAAATTTTTCTTCAGGATAAATCTTAAAACAAATAAAGTTGTTGATTAACTTTCTGATTCTTCCAATATTATCATGACTGTTAAGGAACCCTCTCCTGAATATATACTTCAACACCAGTTCGGTTATGGAGAATTTCGATATGGACAAAAGGAGATCATAGAAAATATACTGGAAGGAAAAGACAGTTTCGTTTTAATGCCAACCGGCGGAGGGAAATCCCTTTGCTACCAGGTTCCTGCTTTGATGTTTGATGGCTTAACTGTTGTCGTTTCTCCTTTAATCGCATTGATGAAAGACCAGGTAGACCAGTTGAGATTGAATGGAATTCCTGCTGCCTTTTTGAATTCAACACAGAGTACGGAAGAGCAACGCTGGGTTTCTCAACAGTTGAATGATAAAAAGCTAAAACTCCTTTATGTAGCCCCGGAAAGAATTTTCGCAAATGAAAGCAGATTTTTAAGCTACCTGAAACAATGCAAAGTTTCTCTGTTTGCCATTGATGAGGCACATTGTATTTCTTCATGGGGACATGATTTCAGGCCTGAATATCTACAACTAGCTCAATTGAAGGATTATTTTCCTGAAATACCGGTAATTGCTTTAACAGCTACTGCCGACAAGCAAACCAGAGATGATATTCTTAATAAACTTAATTTAAAACAACCAAAAACATTCGTTTCCAGCTTCAACCGGGCTAACATTTACTATTATATTGAGAGGAAGAAAAACTATCTGGAACGTTTATTAAATTATCTTGACCAGCACAAAACCGATGCCGGGATCATTTATTGTCTTTCAAGAAACAGTACTGAAGAAGTTGCTCAAAAGCTAACTGATGCAGGCTTCCCGGCCAAACCCTATCACGCCGGACTCGATCAGCAAACAAGACAAAGGCACCAGGAAGAATTTCTCAGGGACGAAGTCAGGATAATGGTGGCAACAGTTGCTTTTGGAATGGGCATTAATAAAAGTAATGTCCGTTTTGTAATTCATGTTGACCTACCAAAAAACATAGAAGGATATTACCAGGAGACCGGAAGGGCTGGCCGCGATGGATTACCTAGTGACGCCTTGTTATTTTATGGGGCAGGCGATGTAGCGAAACTCCGCAAATTTGCCGAAGTAGAAGGCAATAAAGAACAAACCGACATCATGATCGGGAAGCTGAACAAAATGCAGCAGTTTTGTGAAGCCCGTACCTGTCGCAGGAAATATCTGTTAAACTACTTTGGAGAACAGGCAAACAACAATTGTGGAAGCTGTGATATTTGCCTGAGCGATTTTGAAAAAGTAGATGCCACTATTGAAGCGCAAAAAATACTTTCTGCAGTTTACAGGTTAAAGGAAAGCTTTGGAATGCAATACGTTGTGGACTTTTTGAAAGGATCGAAATCAGAAAAAATAAAGGAAGAACACAAAGAATTAAAAACGTATGGGATTGGCCATGATCTCCCCAAAGAACTATGGATGGACCATATCCGGGACCTGGTTCAATTAGGTTTCTTAAAACAAAGTGAAGGTGCTTATCCTGTTTTACAATTAACCAGTGCCAGTAACAAGGTGTTGAAAGGAGAAGAAAAAGTATGGTTGATTAAATCAGCAGTAAGGAAGGAAGAATTTGACCTTGCGCCTAAACAGGCCATGAGCTACGAAAAGCCTTTATTTGAGAAACTGAAAGCCGTACGTAAAACACTAGCTGACAAAGAAAATGTAGCTGGCTTCCAGATATTCTCAGATGCTACCTTAATTGAAATGGCTGCCTACTTGCCTATAAATGAGCCATCGTTCAGAAGGATTTCCGGGGTTGGAGATATAAAACTCTCATTATATGGATCTTACTTTTTAAATGAAATTCTTCACTATTGCCAGGAAAACAAGATTTCCAGCAGGATTGAAATGAA
>JACMRH010000331.1 GCA_014376535.1 Cytophagales bacterium
AATATGGAAATGAAAAAGATCTGTTAAAACAGGGGCGTAGCCAGCTAATTCCCAGTCATATGCTTTTAAATAACCAGGAGCCAGGTACATGTTCCATGGAGTGAAATCATTGTGGCAAAAGGATGTTGGCAATAATTCAGTATTTGCATTTACCTGACCACAAAGCTTTTTTACTTTGATTGATAAACTGCTAAACAAAGGGTCCAGGTTAGGTGTATGGATGATTTTGTCCACTCTGGTTTTTATTTTGAGAAGAAAATCGGATGCAAGTACTGTTTTACTAATAGTTACCTCTTCCATTTCCAGTTTCGCAATTGAGTGAACCGGAGTCCAGTTCTTTGATCTTACACATCCTAAGGTGAAAACTGAAGATTGAATAAGTAGCCTGTTGTCATTGAGCAGAAATGAGTAAGGTGTAGAAATGTGTTTCAGGTTAAGATCATCTGCTTTGTCGAGTTTATAAAACTCATTCTGAAGAAGGGCACTTCCAGCTTCAGTTAAGGCAGCTTTGGCGAAGTGTGTCGTTTTTCCAAACTTATTCATTTCAAACACCACTTTCCTGTTAGGCCCAACAGTGCCCATAAACATGGAATAATTTCCTGAAAACTGGTTTGTAAGGTATTTTTTAAAGCAAGGTTCAGATTTAGAGTATAGGTCGAAAGTGCCTGATACAATGAATTTCTGCAAGCCAAGCCTGAATGCGCATTGTATTAAGAATGCAATTCCTTTAGATTTCCAGGAAGTAATATTATAAAATCCAAGAAATGTAGGGTACTTTAGGTTTACAGGAAATATCCAGCGCATGCTTCCGTCCGGATTGTTGAAATAATAGAAGGAGTCTCTGGCATAATCCGAGCTCGGAGAATAGCTTCCTGAAAAGTCAAATATAAATTCCTTATTTTTCTGATATAAAGTATTGCTCTTTGAAATATAAATGAAGCCGGCAGTTTCCAACGCTTTTTCTCCCAGGCCTTCCGTCATTTGTTTGCTGTCACTGTCCAAAAGTGTATTTTTAAAATCTTCATAAGGCAGGATGAGTTTTGCTAAGATGATCAGGTCCTGGATTCTATTGGAGATTTTCATAGTGTTATACCGTTTGGTTCTTATTATGCGAAATACATGCCTGTTTTATAACTGATTGATTAATAAAATTTTATGATTTTTATTTAAGAGTAAAAATTCCCGAAACGGGAAGAAAATTCAGTTTAGGAAAGGACAGCTGAGTACAATTCAGATATCATTCTTCTAATCCTGAAACAATACACGCCTGTATTATTAAACAATAAAATTTAATAAAAATTAATTCTAATATTTAAGTGTTGATTAAGGGTATTATGTTATATTTGTTTTGCTATTGGTTAATTATTGACATAACAGCATAATTTTTCTTTTGCCTTAATCCAGTTTTATATAGAATAAATCTCAGGATTAGGTGGCCCCATGATAATAATTAACCTTAACTGACTGGTTATTATTTCTAAAATTTCCCGCTAACAATAAAATTATGCACTCCAGGAAAGTTCTCGATCTTCTCATTGAGGGAATTCAGATTATTGATTTTGATTGGCGATATCTTTATGTAAACGAGGCGCTTGCGGCTTATCAAAACACTTCAAGAGAAGCCATCATAGGAAAGACCATTTTTGAAAGGTTTCCCGCAGTAGAAAATTCTGAAATTTTTAAAATATCGCAAAGATGTATGCTCGAAAGAGAGGAGCAAATTGCTGAATCAGATTTTGAATACCCTGATAAGACAAAAAAGAGGTTTGAATTAAAAATTAAACCTATAGAAGAAGGGATCATAATACTTTCTGTTGATATCACTCACCGTTATGAAGCTGAAACTAAGATAAAAAGGGCCAATCATTTATATAATTTTATAAGCGAACTTAACCATAAAATAGTCAAAGTAAAGGATCAGTAGACTTTGTTCAGAAATGCATGCAGGCTTGCAATCGAGTTTGGGAGTTTTAAAATGGCTTGGATAGGTTTGTTTGATATTGAGGAGCGTATTATAGACCTGGTGGAACAAAATGGGATTCCGGAGGAAGATCTTAAATTATTTGTAAAAGCTCCTTTTGCAGATGACGGCCCACAGGGTAAGGCCTTAAAATCAGGGCCTTATTTTTTGTGTAATAATATTTCCCGCGACTTGAACCTCGTAAACTGGAAGCCCTTCGCTGAAAAGTATAATATCAATTCATGCATATTATTGCCATTGAAAAGATCAGGTCAAATTATTGGTACATTGAACCTATATGCATCAGAAATTGATTTTTTACATTCTAAAGAACTTGAAATCCTCACTAAAGTAGCAGAAGATATATCATTCACACTTGATATTTTAGATAAAGCTGAAAAGCAAAGTAGTACAGAAGAAAAGTTAATTAAAAGCGAACGTCAATTCCGGCACACACTCGATAATCTCCTTGAAGGAATACAGATCATTGATTTTGACTGGAAATATTTATATGTAAATGAGGCCCTCGTAAGACAAAGCTATTACTCAAAAGAGGAACTTATTGGTTTTACCCCTATGGATAAATACCCCGGATTTGAGAATACTTTATTATTTAAACTGATGGAAAAGTGTTTGAAAGAACGTTCTGAAGCAACTTTTAATAATGAATTTACTTTTCCTGACGGGTCAAATGGGTATTTTGAACTTAGCATAAGATCTATTCCTGAAGGGATTTCAATTTTATCTATAGACAGGTCGGGCAAGAAAAGGGCAGAAGAAAAACTTTTGAAAGTAAACCGGCTTTATTCCTTTCTTAGTGCAGTTAACCAGAGTATTGTACACATAAACGATGAACAAGAGCTTTTGAGAAATGCATGTAGCATTGCCAC
>JACMRH010000332.1 GCA_014376535.1 Cytophagales bacterium
GAATAAAATACTTCAAACTTATGATCTTTTGGTATTGACAAGCCATCAGGAAAACTTTGGTTTGGCAGTTGCCGAAGCATTAGATCAAAAAATTCCTGTATTAATATCAGATAAGGTTAATCTTTGCAATGAAGTGGAAGATCATAATTGTGGCTGGGTTACAACTTTAAATGAAAAAACCATTACAAAGAAAATCGAAGAAGCCTTTCGAACACCTAAACACATGAGAAAGCAAATGGGTGAGGCCGGACATAAATTCGTTCGCAATAGCTTTGGCTTTGATAAAGTAGGTGAAAGTTATTGGAAGCTTTATTTAGAATTATGAATGATGAATTATAAACGATAAATATAAAATCAAATACAAATAAATTGACTCATACTAATGCGTTTAGACCTTTATAATAATAGTTGGTATAATCCCGGAGCTGGATTTATCAAAAGAACTTTGTGGTTTTTTTGCAATGCATTGATTTTGCAAAACCCATTAAACCCTTCATCATCTCTTAAAATTTTATTATTAAAAATATTTGGGGCAAAAATCGGAACTGGTGTTACATTAAAACCAGCCATAAATATTAAGTATCCCTGGCTTTTAGAAATAGGCAATTATGTTTGGATTGGCGAGGAAGTCTGGATTGACAATCTTGCCATGGTTAAGATTGGAAACCATTGCTGCCTGTCGCAGGGTGCTATGTTACTCACAGGCAGCCACAACTACAAACAACAAACTTTTGATCTCATTATCAAAAATATAATACTTGAAGATAGCGTTTGGATCGGAGCTAAATCAGTTGTTTGCCCAGGAGTAATTTGTTTTAAGGACAGTGTGTTAGCCGTAGGCTCAATAGCTACACAAAATCTTAATTCGGGCATGATATACCAGGGAAATCCAGCGTTACTTAAAAGAAAACGCTAAGAACTTGAATCCTCGTTGCCTTCAATTTTTTTATTAAGAATATTGTGTCCCATTTTATCTCTTTTAGTTTCTAAATAACTCTGATTATGAGGGTTAGGTACAACTTCTAGAGAAACAGATTCTACTATCTCAAGCCCGTAACCCATTAATCCTGCGCGTTTTTTTGGATTATTGCTTATCAGACGGAGTTTAGAGATTTCAAGATCTCTTAAAATCTGAGCACCAATTCCATAGTCTCTTTCGTCCATCTGAAAGCCAAGTTCAATATTGGCCTGAACAGTGTCAAACCCATTTTCCTGTAACTTGTACGCTTTTAGTTTATTCAAAAGTCCTATTCCCCTACCCTCCTGGTTCATGTAAAGAACAACGCCCTTACCCTCTTTTTCTACCATGGCCATGGCAGCATGCAATTGGGGACCACAATCGCAGCGGCAAGACCCAAAAATATCACCAGTTACGCAGGAGGAATGCACTCGGACCAAAACCGGCTCATCTTTTTCCCATTTACCTTTTATAAGAGCAAGGTGAGTATCGCCGGAATTTTTCTGTTTATAAGCAACCAATTCAAAATTACCTAGTTCAGTAGGCAAATCAACCACAATTTCTCTTTTGATATGGCTGTCGAATTTTAGCCTGTATTCAATCAGGTCTTTTATTGAAACCAGCTTTAATTTATGTTTATTGGCAATTTGTCTTAGTTCTGGCAATCTGGCCATATCGCCATTGTCACTTAGTACCTCAACTAAAACCCCGGAAGGTCGGAATCCAGCCAAACGTGCTAAGTCCATAGACGCTTCAGTATGCCCACTTCTTCTTAAAACCCCCTCAGTTTTGGCTTTTAAAGGAAAAATATGTCCAGGCCTTCCTAATTCTTCTGGTTTAGTTTTTGGATTAATAATTGCCTGAATTGTTTTTGACCTATCGCTTGCTGAAATACCAGTTGTACAACCGTGACCTAATAAATCAACTGAGATTGTAAAAGGTGTTTCGTATTGGGCAGTATTTTTCCCAACCATCAATTCAAGGCCCAAATCATTGCACCGCTCTTCAGTAATAGCGCAACAAATGAGGCCTCTGGCTTCTTTAGTCATGAAATTAATAATCTCAGGAGTTACACTTTCTGAAGCGCAGATCATATCTCCTTCATTTTCACGATCTTCATCGTCAACAACGATTATAATTTCACCTCTTTTTATTGCCTCAATGGCTTCTTCTATGGTATCAAGCATTTTAGTGGTTTTTAATAGAACTAATTTTATCCTGTTTAGTTCACTTTGAATAAGGGGAATACAAGGCAGCAAGATTACTGCGGTTTGAAATTATTAATGGATAGAATAATGCAAAAAATATTATCCCTTTTTGAGTAGTTAACAAACTTTCACTAAGGCAGCACACACTAAATAGGACAATAAAATAGATGAGCACATAATTCAACTCCTTTACTCCTGTAATTAAGCTCAGGATTAACAATGAGAGAAATAATAATATACCAGGTAGTCCTAAACCAATCCATGTCTGCAAATATTGGTTATGTGCATCAAGGCTGTATTTATAACCTTCATAAAAATTATTAAGATGATAATATGAGTCCAGGGTAGCTTGAACATCACCAGTTCCTACTCCCACCAACCAATTAGACTTGATAGCCTGTATTGCACATTTATACTTCTCGACCCGAAGGTTTACACTTGTAACATTCACTGTTTTACCTTTATCTAAATCCTGGGTAAGGTCATTTACAATTTTCCTCACATAACCCACTTGTGTGTATACAAGAATTAGAACAAGAACTCCTAAACCTGAAAGTATCCCAGCTTTTAGATATTGCTTCCTTTTTATAACAACAAAATAAAAAATGATGACAGCTGTGGTCATAATTAATAATATCAGTACAGCCCTCGATGCCATAATTATGATCAAAAATGCTAATAACCCTGCAAAACCCAGGGAAGTCCATTTTAATACAGGAATGTATCCTAACCTGAATTTGCGGTAGAAATAAAATACAAGAAAATATCCAAAAAGTAAATAAATAGAAAAATATACCCTATGAATACTGGAGATATAAGTTACTAAATGTTCAGGACCTTTGCTGGATACAACTTCTTTATAATGGATAATACCATATCCCAGTCCGATTAAAGCAAGAAAAACACAGAACAAAATAAAGGAAGCTAAAATAAAATCTCTTTGATAGAGGGTTAGAGGAGAAGAAAATAAAATCAAAGGAATTATCAGCAGAGATAATTTTTTCTCAATATCAAATAGCCCAGCAGATTTATCAGCAGTATACAAAAGCCCGACCAGATGAAGAATAAAGAATAGAATTATAAGTAAACCTATTTTATGATTTCCTAATTGTGATACTTTCCTATGATA
>JACMRH010000333.1 GCA_014376535.1 Cytophagales bacterium
AACCATCAAGAAACCAGAGAGGGTTGATAATAAACCTTGGTTAATTGCCTCTTGACCTAATGTAGGCCCAACGATTGCTTCTTCGACAATTCTGGTTGGTGCAGGTAGTTTACCAGCTTTCAATATGTTTGCAAGGTCTTTAGCTTCATCAACAGTAAAATTGCTTGATATTGAAGAATTACCATTAGGTATTTCACTCTGAACCGTAGGAGCTGAATAAACATAGTCATCTAGGATAATAGCAATTCTTTTGCCAAGATTTTCGCCAGTTATTTTTTTCCATTTTTGAGCACCAGAAGCATTCATGCTCATACTTACGCCAGGTGAACCACCATCAAAGGATGGTTGCGCATCTGTAATAACTTCACCAGTCAAAGGTGCTTTAGTATCTCTTCCTCTTTTTACAGGATATAACGCCACATATTCCTTTTTATCAGTAGTTACTATTGGTTTAACATCCCATAACATTCTCATATTAGGAGGAAATAGTGCTTTAATGTCTGCTCTGCGAAAGAGTGCATTAACTTTAGCAGTATCTTTTACATTGGCTCCAAGACTATTTCCAAGAGGGACGAACAAACTTGCAAGTGTTGTACTCTGATTAGAAGGCAGACTATCAGATTTGGCTTTAGTTGTAGTTTTAGCGGTAGTATCTGCAGAAGTCAATTGATCTTCAAGGCTTGAAGATTTTTTAGAAGAATCTGAAACAGCTAAAGGTGATAAGTCCTTATCATTTGTTGCAGTTTGGCTGCCGTTAGATTTGGCCAGTTTCTCTTCCTGAACTAAGTAATCATTTAATTTAGTGATATATGGGCCAAACTCATCATTTTCCCAAACCTGAAGAAATTCCAATTTTGCAACTCCTTGTAATAGCTTACGAACACGCGCTGGGTTGTCAACGCCAGGTAGTTCAAGTTGTATTCTAGATGTTCCTTTTAATCTTTGAATATTTGGTTGAACTACCCCAAACTTATCAATACGAGATCTTAAAATGTTAAATGAACGGTCAATAGCATTGTCTATCTCTTCATCTAAAACTTTAATAACCTGATCATCAGGAGAATCAAAATCTATTTTTCCTTTATTAGCAGTGTTAGCAAATAATCTGCTCAGTTTATCTCCGGGAGAAACTTTTTGAAACTCTTCATTAAATAAAGTAGAAAACTTCTTTTGTGAAGTTGATTGTTTTGCCTCCGCTTGGGTTAATGCAGCAACAAATTTAGGATCGTTAGCATTGTTCCCCGCCATACCCTTCATGATCTCATTGGGAGAAACTTCAAGTACAACGTGCATTCCACCTAATAAATCCAGACCTAACTGAAGTTCATTTTTCTTAACTTCCTCATAGGTATATTCTTTACCTAGAAAATTATATACAGGCTCGTTCCAAATGGAATCTAAATACTTTTGTTTTTTAGCGAAATTAACATTGCCATTGGCATCGCTGGCTATTTCAGCTGCATGTTTCTGTACATTCCTTGAAATAAGTGAAAAGGATAGAAAATAGATTGATAATAATGATATTAATATAGTAAGGGTAATAATACCCCATTTGTATTGGACTTTCATCGAATGAATTGTTTTGATTTAAAAATATGATAAATTAAGAAGGGGCTTGAAACTTCCCTAGGGGGCGTTCGGAGAAATAATATAGATCAGCAAGGTTTTTAAATACCGATCTATAACATGTAATGTCTTAGCTAATCGCTTAGAAATGTTCCCGATTAAGCCTTGAAATTTGTAGTCAAAACTGAATGGAAGGGTTAATTTGAAATCAATTGCCGTGTTTGTAACCTGTGAACTGGCAATTTGAAGTTTTTCTATTCTTTCTGATTTGTTCTTTTTATTTGATTGCGCGCATGACTGATAACCATGGCTGAAAAATATACCTGTTAAAAAGGCTATTGATAATATGTAAGCTAGGTGCCTCAATTGTAATTTGTACGCAAAGTACAAATCCTAGACTATAATTAAAAACATTGCCCTTATAATGAAGGGCAATATCTTATTTAAAACCTGGAGCCAGGTCCATACCTTTTCTTTTATTGCCTTTGTAATTTTTACGGCATGCACTCTTTTCTATGCAAGATGTGGCTGCAAGAGTACCAATAGTTAATAGAATTAGAATTAATTTTTTCATTTTACCCATTTTTATGCGTCGTAAATATAATGTAATTGAGGTTTAAATAGTTTCATAAACCTAACATTTATATTGTTTGAAGTTAAAAAGTAAACTTGAGTTCCTATAAATATTATTTACGAAATCATATATTTGCATCCCTGTCATATATTAAGGAATTATCTATATCAATGAACCTGATTCAATCCGAAGACGTCATTTTAAGTTTCCTTACCTTAACATTGCTGGAGATAATATTGGGCATTGACAATATTATTTTCATTTCTATACTCGCAGATAAACTGCCTAAAGAAATTCAGAAAAAGGCCAGGCTTATTGGATTATTTCTTGCAATGTTTTTTAGAATAATTCTTTTATTC
This sequence comes from Cytophagales bacterium, assembly GCA_014376535.1. Classification (GTDB taxonomy): domain Bacteria; phylum Bacteroidota; class Bacteroidia; order Cytophagales; family UBA9547; genus UBA9547. Next base: position 2,500 of record JACMRH010000333.1, read on the forward strand.
GGAATTTCCATTATTGTACATATGGAAAAACCTCTATTTGTAATTTTAAATCATGGAATTACTGGTAGGGACATAATTCTGTTTGGAGGTGGAGTGTTTCTTATTTTTAAGACAATAAAGGAAATAATAGAAAAAATCAAAGGACACTCAGATTCGCCAGTTGAAATAGATTCTAAAAAGAAATTAAATCTTCTTTCTGCTGTCAGTCAAATAATTATGATTGATATCGTTTTCTCCTTTGATTCTATACTAACTGCCGTAGGGTTGGTTAACGATGTTAGAATTATGATTGCGGCAGTAATTGTGGCTGTAATAATTATGATGTGGGCATCCGGACCGATAAGCAAGTTTGTTAATGATAATCCTTCAATAAAAATGTTAGCCTTAAATTTTTTAGTTTTGATAGGTATTCTTTTAATACTTGAAGCACTACACATCGAATTTTCAAAGAACTATTTATATTTCGCCATGTTTTTTAGTGTGGCAAATGAACTGATGATTATGCTTTCAAGAAAAAATGCAAGAATTGTTCGTAGGAAACATCACCCAATGCATGGGGAGCAAAAATAAAGGCCAAAGATTATCTTTGGCCTTTATTGCATTAAACAAATACGATCTCTAGTTTACAGAATATTGTTCGTCGTAATATTTCAGATAAGCACCTGAAGTTACATTTTCCAACCAGTTTTTGTTATTTAAATACCAATCAACGGTAATGTTAAGGCCTTCTTCAAATTGCAATGAAGGTTCCCAACCCAATTCTTTCATAATCTTGTTTGCATCGATTGCATAACGTAAATCATGTCCGGCCCTGTCAGTTACATAAGTAATTAATTTCTCAGATTCCCCTTGTGTCCTGTTAAGTTTTTGATCCATTACCTTACAAAGAACTTTAATCAGATCGAGGTTTTTCCATTCGTTAAAACCTCCAATGTTGTAGGTTTCTCCAACTTTCCCTTTATGAAATACTACATCTATCGCCCGGGCATGATCAACCACATAAAGCCAATCTCTTACATTTTCTCCTTTTCCATATACAGGTAAAGGTTTTTTGTTTAGAATGTTATTTATAAAAAGTGGAATAAGTTTTTCAGGAAATTGATTTTGACCATAGTTATTTGAACAGTTTGAAACTACTACAGGTATTTTATAAGTATTGTAGTATGCCCTAACAAAATGATCTGAAGCTGCTTTTGAGGCACTATAAGGAGATTGAGGATCATATGGAGTAGTTTCTAGAAAATAACCTCCATCATGTAATGATCCATAAACTTCATCAGTAGAAACGTGATAAAATAAATGACTAGATAGATTATTCTTCCAAATTCTTTTAGCTGAGTTTAATAAGTTTACCGTTCCTAAAACATTGGTTTGAATAAAAGCCAAAGGATCAGTTATAGATCTATCTACATGAGATTCAGCAGCAAGATGAATTACATCATCAAATTGGTGAGTATCAAATAATGTATCAATTTCATTGGCATTATTAATATCCGCTTTAAGAAACGTGTAATTTGGTTTCTTCTCTATATCCTTTATATTTTCCAGATTTCCTGCATATGTCAGTACGTCGAGATTGAAAATGTGATAATCAGTGTATTTGTTAACAAAAAGTCTTACAACATGTGATCCTATAAAGCCGGCACCACCAGTAATCAGAATTTTTTTCATATAGTTATTTGCTTAAAGTTCTAAGTTATTCTTAAAAGAATTTATATCTGTTGTCAGTTACATCAGATGCCTCTTTCAAACTTTCCCTTATTGAGAACTCTGTTCTGCCTGATTGGTTCTGAAGTATTTGTGTTTTAAATTGAGTGTAATCAGCAATTTCTGTTGCAGGTACTGCGTTCTCAACTTTTAACAAAGCTACTCCACCTTCATAGATAATTGGTTTTGAAAGTTGACCTGCTTTGATACCGAATATTTTCCCCACCAAATATGGATCGTAACCTAAACCACTTATAAATCCTGATCCTGGGGTAACATCATTTGCATTCCCAACCACTGCGTCTGGTCCGTATTTCTTTGCAATATCTTCAGGTGAACCATTGAAACTTGCAAGTTTCTCACTGATAGTTTTGGCTTTTATTTCGTTTCTGACTTTAGTAGTCAGTTCTTCTTTAAAGTCGTCAACACTTCCATTGCCTTTTTCTGTTTTCTTCTTTAACACAGCAACTACAAAAGTATTGTCTAATTGAAATACTGGTGATACTTTATCAACCTCAGCTTCGGAAAATGACCAGCGAACTATTTCACCTGCATTTTGCAAATTGTTAATAGTCTTAGAGGATTTAGAAATTTTTTCTGCAGACATTTTCATCAAAGATTTGTTAGCCTCAATTGCTTTCTCAAAATCTTCTCTTGATTTAAGGTTTGACTGAAAATTACCGGCAAGATTATAAACAGAATCTTTCGTTTCATCTCTGGGAACAATGTTTCTTGTAATTATCGCAATACCATATAAAGTTTTGGTTTTTGGGGCAGTCACTTTTATAATATGGTAACCAAAATCTGTTTCAACTGGTTTTGGAAGTAATCCTACTTTTCCAGAATTAAATACAGCATCATTAAATTGTTTCACCATTCTACCTTCGCTAAACCAACCTAAATCTCCGCCTTGTTGTGCAGTTCCGTCAGTTCCAAATTTTGCAGCCATCATTTCAAAACTTGCTCCTTTTTGTATTAAGGTTAAAACGCTATCACATTTTTTAAGTGCAGAGGCCTTATTGCCATTTTCAACTTTAAATAAAATGTGACTTGCTTTAGTAGAAAATACTGTATCCTGTTTGATGTCAAATACTTTAAATAACTTTATTGAACCCATATCTTCAATAGGACCGTAAACAGAATCTTTGGCAGGAGAACTTACTGTTTGTGTAAGTTTTGCAGGAAGATTGGCAAGGTTAACAAAACTTATATCATTTCTGTTATCTGAATTTACATTCACAAAAGCAGTATCATCTTTCGTATTTTTAAACTCATTTTTTAAAGCTGCTATTTCTTCATTATAATAAAGATTATCTGCCAAAGATGGTTGCACTGTAAATGTTACATAATCAATTGAAGCCGATTCTTCAACTTTATATTTATCTGCGTTCTTGCTTAAGTATTCTTTTAATTGACTGTCTTCAACTTTTATTGTAGAATCTATAATAGTTGTAAAAGGAACGTTGACAAATTTGATTGATGCTTTGTCACTTGATAAATGGTATTGACGGGCTTGTTCTTCTTTAGTAACATAGACTGATTGTTTCATCAGATTTTCATATTTTAAACGCAACCTGTCCGGATCAAGACTATTTTCAAAATTTACCCACATTCTCTTTTGGTTTTTGTCCATTTGAGGAGAATTTAGATTATTTAAATAGTTTATAACCAATGATTTATCGAACTGTTTTGTCTCCTGGTTAACAAAGACCTGCTTAATACTTGGATGAATATTTTTTCCCTGAACCATGTCCACATGTTCTTCTTCAGTTACAGTCATTCCTAATTTGTCGAATTCAGGCAAATACGTTTTTTCGAAAATAAACTGATTCCATACTTGTTCATTAATATTTTGTAGTTCATATTCAGTTGGCACTTTACCAGTTTGATTGGCATAATTAGATTTTGCTTCTTCTAATTTTTCCTGATAGATTTTATAATCAATATCCTTACCCGCAATAGTACCTACAACAGTGTTACTTTTTCCCATCAGGAAAGAGTTGGTCTGCATTAAGTCAGAACCTACAATGAAAAGTAATAAGCCAACTGCAATTATTGTAACTGCCAGTCCAGACTTTTCACGAATTTTACCAAGAAGTGCCATTTATATTGACTATTTAAAAAGTGTTAAAATGTTATTGTTGAATTTGATTTAAGATTTTTTCAAAAGCCTGCAAAAATAGGTTATAATAGAGACAATATAAAAATGCTTGAACTCTTTTTTACAAAATTAGGCAAGTTTTACTTGAAATTCTTTTCCATCAAAGCTTGCATAATGGCTGCTAGTCACCCATTCTCCTAAATTTATATATCTGCTTGATTTCCCTACAGGTAAATCAAGAACGAGATGACGATGCCCAAAAACATAAAAATCGTGGTGTTCTTTGTTTTCGATTTCTTTAGTATAAATCCAGATTCTTTCTTTTTCACCAAGAAATTTCTCATCGTTGAGACTATTGGTAAGCCTACTTGATTTGGACCAATTGGTACCAATAGTGAAACCTATCCAGGGATGAAGAAAAGCGAATGCCCATTGACATAATTTACTGTTGAACAGCAATTTGAGAAATTTATATTTCAAATCTCCGGGACCTAATCCATCTCCATGACCTATAAGAAATCGCTTATTACCAACTTCTAACACAGTATTCTGTCTTATTACAGGAATTCCCAACTCTTTTGGGAAATAATCGAACATCCACATGTCGTGGTTTCCGGTAAATAGAAAGATCTGAATGTTTTTATCCTTTAATTCCGCAAGCTTTCCAATAAATCTTACAAAACCTTTCGGCACCATGAATTTGTATTCAAACCAGAAATCAAATTGATCGCCTAAAAGAAAGATGGCTTTAGCATCTGTTGATATTTGATCAAGCCAGGCAATAATCTTTTTTTCTCTTTGCAAAGAAGATCCATGGTCAGGAGTTCCTAAATGAAAATCGGAGGCGAAATATATTTTTTCGCCTCCGTTTAATTCTATTTTCAAAATTGGGTATTTGTCTTGTCTATGATACTACATTACTTGGGTCAGGCGGCACAGGTAGGATAGGAGGAGTTGTCTCACTGGTTCCATTCATATAAGATTGATAAGTGGTTTCTTTGTCAAAAGGCCTTTTACCAATTAATTTCTCAAGATCCGCCTGAAAAATAATTTCTCTTTTAAGCAATTCCTGAGCTACAATTTCTAATTCATTCCTTTTATCTGATAAAAGTTTTTTACTTCTCTGGTAGGCCTTATCCACCAGAATTTTAACCTCCTGATCTATAATTTTAGATGTGTCCTCAGAATAAGGTTTAGTAAAAGTATATTCCGATTGCTGTTTGGAATCATAAAAAGAAATGTTTCCAATTTTTTCATTCATTCCATAAACAGTTACCATTCCATAGGCCATTTTGGTAATTCTTTCCAAATCACTTAATGCACCTGTAGATACTTTACCAAATACGAGATCTTCAGCTGCACGGCCACCTAAAGTCATACACATTTCATCGAGCAATTGCTCTTCAGTATAAAGAAATTGCTCTTTTGGCAGATACTGGGCATATCCTAATGCAGCAACACCACGGGGTACAATACTTACTTTAACTAAAGGATCTGCATGTTCCAAGAACCAACCAGAAACCGCATGACCAGCTTCATGATATGCAACGATTTTCTTTTCTTCCGGAAGGATTAGTTTGTTTTTCTTTTCAAGGCCGCCAATTACGCGGTCAATAGCATCTTGAAAATCAATCATATCGATTGCCAATTTGTTTTTACGAGCAGCAATTAATGCAGCTTCATTACAAACATTGGCTATTTCTGCTCCTGCAAAACCTGGGGTTTGGGCTGATAACTTTTTAGGATCGATATCCTGACCAAGTTTTAAAGGTTTTAAGTGAACATTAAAGATTTGCTCCCTTCCAACCATATCAGGTTTGTCAATAGATATTTGTCTGTCAAAACGTCCCGGACGCATCAATGCTGAATCAAGAACATCAGGTCTGTTGGTAGCTGCAAGAATAATAACTCCACTGTCAGTACCAAAACCGTCCATTTCTACTAAAAGAGAGTTAAGCGTATTTTCTCTTTCATCGTTAGCTCCTGGCATTGCACCTCTTCCACGCATACGACCAACTGCGTCAATTTCATCAATGAAAATAATACAAGGTGCTTTTTCTTTAGCCTGACGGAAAAGATCTCTAACTCTTGCAGCACCAACTCCAACAAACATTTCTACGAAGTCTGAACCTGACAAAGAGAAGAAAGGAACTGCAGCTTCTCCTGCGACCGCCTTAGCTAATAAAGTTTTACCTGTTCCAGGGCCACCGACTAAAAGTGCCCCTTTTGGAATTTTTCCACCCAGATTAGTGAATTTTTCAGGATTTTTTAAGAAATCAACTATTTCTTTAAGTTCTTCTTTAGCTTCGTCCAATCCCGCAACATCGGCAAAAGTTATTTTGACCTTACTTTCTGAGTCAAACAGAGCCGCTCTTGATTTTCCGATATTAAACAAAGGACCTGCACCGCCACCGCTTGCCATTCTTCTCATGAAATAGAAAAAGCCGAATATAAGAAGTAGGAACATTCCCCAGGAAAAGAACCAATTATTAAAATCAACCCTGTTTTCTATTGTATAAGGAACCTTCTGGTCAGAGGTGAGCTTTTTATTTAATGCTTCGATATCCTTTTTAAAATCTTCACCAGAAAAGATCTCTAATCTGAAATGTGGTCCTTGATCTACTGGTAAAGGTCCTCGTGTTGTTAATTCATCTTTATACTTGCGGTTTTCCAGAGCGTCCTTTTTAAGGAAAATCTCCACAATTTTATCGTTTACAATAATTACCTTATCCACGTCATGGCTCAGGACCATGTTTTCAAACTTGATAGAATTTGTTTCTATGGCTGAAACACTTTTGTTGAGATAGGTAATAACCAGCACCATGGCTATAAGGCCTCCAATAAGGTACATTTGGTAATTACCATTTGGAGGAAGGCTTGGTGTTAGTTTTCCTTTTTTGTTCGGTGTATTAGACTTTTTATTATCGGCCATGGTTTTTTAATACTTTATTCAGTAACATATTTAATAGGTGCATCTCCCCAAAGCTTTTCGAGCGAGTAAAAATTTCTTTTATCAGCCCGAAAAACATGTACCACAACATCAACGTAATCCAACAAAATCCACTCTTTATTCTCAAAGCCTTCCTTTTTGAATGGATCTTGTTGCATATTCAGGTGTACTTGTTTTTCTACATTATATGCGAGTGCATCTGTATGGGGATCTGATGTTCCGGTGCAGATAACAAAAAAGTCAGCAATTGCGTTCTTAATCTCTCTCAAATCTATAATTGCTATTTCTTCGCCTTTCTTCTCGGTCATACCAAGAACAATATTATTGCAAAGTTGTTCAGCGTCTGTTAAGTGTCTTGTCCTTTTGGCCATTAATAAATATACTTGTAATAGGTAAGCATGAATTAGCTAAAATAATGCCAATAGCTAATATTAGTTACTTTCTTCTTGAATCATACAAAAGTAAAAATATTGAACAATAAAGTAAGCCAATTAAGTAAATCGCCGACAAATAATACAATTTGGCTGTCAACTTGTCATTCTACAAATAGTTTTGCACAAGAATGGATCAAGAAAAACGATTTTGAAGATGGCTGGACAGTAAGTACATACGAACAAACAAATGGTCGTGGACAGATGGGGAATTCATGGGAATCTGAACCTAATCAAAATCTCACTTTTTCTACAGTATATACTTTTCCGGATTTAATTTTATCGAATCTTTTCTTTTTAAATATTGCTGTATCAGTAGGTATAATCGATTATTTAAAAAATATTGGTTTTAAGGCTGAGATTAAATGGCCAAATGATATTTACCTGCAAACAAAAAAGGTCGCCGGAATTCTTATTGAACCTCACATATTAGAGAGTAAAATAAATAATGTTATTGTTGGTATAGGACTGAATGTAAATCAAAAAAAGTTTTTGAACACAAATGCAGTTTCTTTATTTAACATCAGTAATGTTGAATACAAAATTGAGAATGAGCTTGAAAAGCTATTAATGTTTGTTAAAGAAAGTCTTGCAAAATTAAAGAAGGGTGATTTTGATAGTTTAAAAGTAAGTTATTACCAAAAGCTATATTTAATGGGCAAGCCCGCAGCGTTTCTGTCAAAAGGAAAAATATTTATGGGCATTATAAAAGGGGTAGATGAAACTGGCAAGCTTATCATTGAAACAGAAAATGATTATCAAAGTTTTAACATAAAAGAAATAGAGTTTATGAAATAGGTTTGAAAGTATAATTGGTTTGACCATCATCTATAGGTAGATTTGTAATTCAACACTTTATAAAATTGGCTCAATTTCCTGATTTTAATTTCTCCGAAGGAGAAATATTGCTTTTTGACAAGCCACTAACCTGGACATCTTTTGATGTGGTAAATAAAATCAGGGGATGTATTAAAGTAAAAAAAGTAGGACATGCAGGTACACTAGACCCACTGGCAACTGGTTTACTTTTACTTTGTACAGGTAAGATGACTAAAACAATAGACCTCATCCAGGCTACAGAAAAGGAATATCTGGTTAATTTAGTTCTTGGAAAAACTACACCATCCTATGATTTAGAATCAGAATTTGATAGTGAGACTTCTACAGATCATTTATCTGAAGAAGAAGTAAAATTGATTATTCTTTCATTTCATGGAGTTCAACAACAATTTCCACCTATGTTCTCAGCCATAAAAGTTAATGGAGAACGCCTTTATAGTCTTGCCAGGCAAGGCAAAGAAATCGAGTTGCAATCAAGGGAAGTTGAAATTAAATCTATTTCAGAAATAAAAATAAACCTGCCGGAAGTTCAGTTTTTAATGACTTGTACCAAAGGAACTTATGTAAGAAGTTTAGTGCATGATATTGGCAAAAAATTAGGAGTTGGCGCATACATGTCGGCATTACGAAGAACAAAAGTTGGCGAGTATTGTGTAGAGAATTCCTATCAGATTACCGACTTCGTTAACCATATTAAAAGTTTAAATGTCAATGTTATAAATTCAGTTTCGGAAAAATTGAGATGAAAGTTTATCATTCATTTGAAGGATTTCCAAAGCTTGATAAACCTGTTGTGACGATCGGGAACTTTGATGGCGTCCATTTGGGTCACAAGCATGTACTTGAATCTTTAGTTTCTCATGGCGTGGATGGTTTTGAAAGTGTAGTTATTACCTTTTGGCCTCATCCCAGACGGATTCTTAACCCTGAATCTGCCAATTTTAAATTTCTCACCAGCATAACTGAAAAAATTGAACTTCTTCAAGAGATAGGCATTGGTCATTTAATAATATTGCCCTTTGATTTGCAAATGGGTGAAATGACTGCTCATGAATTTGTTCAGAAAATATTAATAGAAGGAGTTAGGGCCAGAAAAGTAATTCTTGGATATGACCACCGATTTGGAAAGGATAGGGCAGGAGGTCTGGATTTTTTGCAAAAACATAATAACAGATACAATCTTATTTTAGAAGAAATACCAAAAAAGGAAGTAGATAATATTGGAATAAGTTCCTCCAAAATAAAGTCTTTTTTAATTGAGGGGAAAATTTCCGAGGCTAATTTATTATTAGGAAGAAACTATAGTATAACCGGGAAGGTTGTTGAAGGCAAAAAGTTAGGGAGAACAATTGGTTTTCCTACTGCAAATATCCAATTAGAATTTGAAGAAAAATTACTACCTGGAATAGGAGTATACGCTGTCAGAATTTTTCATAATGGCAAACAATTTAAGGGAATGATGAATATAGGTTATCGGCCTACAGTTTTAGGTATAAATCTTTCTCTGGAAGTTCATATTTTTGACTTTTCAGAGGATATATATGGGAAATTTATATCAATAGAATTCATAGAGTTTATAAGGGCAGAAAGCAAATTTCCTTCTTTAGAAGAATTAAAATTACAACTCAAAACAGATAAAATTTCTGCTCTTAATTTTCTGAACTAACAAATGGATAAAGTTTTTAAAAGTGCCAAAGAGGCAATGTTTGATATCCGGGATTCGGCAACAATTATGGTTGGTGGATTTGGGTTATGTGGCATACCTGAGAACTGTATAAAAGAACTTTATTTAAAAAATATAAATCATCTTACCTGCATTTCAAATAATGCAGGAATAAACGACTTCGGTTTAGGGATATTATTAAAAAACAAACAGATAAAAAAAATGATTTCATCCTATGTGGGTGAAAATGAAGAGTTTGAAAGACAATTGTTGAATAATGAACTTGAAGTTGAGTTGATTCCACAAGGCACATTAGCAGAAAGAATAAGGGCCGGAGGCGCAGGAATACCTGCTTTTTTCACACCTGCTGGATTTGGGACAGAAGTCGCTTTAGGCAAAGAGGTTCGAATTTTTGAAGGTAAAAGCTATTTATTAGAAAATTGGTTACATGCTGATTTTTCTTTTGTTAAGGCCTGGAAAGGTGACAAATACGGAAATTTGATTTATAGAGGAACGGCTAGAAATTTCAATCCAATGATGGCAATGGCAGGAAAAGTTACTATAGCTGAAGTTGAAGAAATTGTTGATTCCGAAGATCTGGATCCAAACAATATTGTGACACCGGGAATATTTGTTCAAAGAATTTTTGTTGGTAAAGATTACGAAAAAAGAATTGAACAACGAACAGTACAACTTTAAAACTACAGAGGCTGGAAAGAAGGGAGAAATTCTTGCTTCAATTTATCTGGAAAATAAAGGCTTCGAAATTATTGATTCTAATTATCGATATAAAAGAGCTGAGATAGATTTGATTGCTACCCACCAAAAGTTGCTCATATTTATTGAAGTCAAATTGCGTACAAATTTATTATTTGGTCTGCCCGAAACATTTGTTAGTACTTCCAAGCAAAAAAGAATTAAAATGGCTGCTGAAAACTATATTTTTGAAAAAAACTGGCTTCATGATATACGATTTGACATTGTTTCAATCGTTAACAGAAAAGGAGTTGTTGTGATAGAACATTTTATGGATTCTTTTTAATTGACATAAATATTATGAAATTTATTTCTTTGATTTATTTTACTGTTTTTCTTTTTGTTTCGTTTTTTTCATATAGTCAAGATTTTTCACGTTGGAAAAGTCACCTTCCAAATAGAAATTGTCAAACTATTGCAATAAATGGCGAGTTGGTTTTCGCTGGTGGACCCCAAACTTTTTTTTCATATAATACTTCTGATAACAGTATAAATTACTATTCAAAAATTAAGGGGTATTCAGGCTCTTCTATTACTCAAATGATATATAGTGAAAAGACTGCTGCTACTATAATCGCATATGAGAATTCAATGATAGATATTGTAGTGGGGAAAATTATAATTCCTTTTTACGATATCTTCAATTCGAATTTAACTGGAAGTAAGGCAATAAATCATTTGTATGTATCAGGTGATTTTGTTTATATCTCAACTGACTTTGGATTGGTGGTATACAACATTAGAAAAAAGGAAGTTAAAGAAGTTTATAAAAACTTTAGCATAACCAGCACAACTACAGTTGTTTACTCAAGTACTATTCTCAATGATACTATATTTCTTGCAACAAATAAAGGTTTATTGGTGTCTCCGGTTTCGGATCAGGTTAATAAGCTTGATTATCGAAATTGGACTCAATTAGATTTAAGTAATTTAAATTTCACAGATCCTTTACAATTTGTTGCATCGATAGAAGACAGGGTTTATGCGGCCTCTAAAACGAAACTTTGCATATATGAAGGGGGGGATTTTATTAATGATACCTTACTTAAAAACACAGTTATTCCACAGAAAAGTTTTTATGGACTTAAAACAATAGATGGGAAGCTGTATTTATTGCAAAATAATTCAATAACTGTTTATAGTTCAGGCGTGTATAATTCAATTTCTAAAAATGCAAACGCTCTTGATATTGACATTGATAATTCCAATCAAATTTGGATCGCTGATAATTTAAAAGGACTCTCAAAATTAAATGGAGAAAATTTAGAGTCAGTAAAAACAAATGGACCTTATTCTAATTATGCATTTCATTTATATCCATACCTGGATAAAATGATGATATTAACCGGAGGTTATAATTTTGAATACTATGGAAGTTTTTTTAGAAATAATGGGTTTTCAATTCTGGAAAACGGAGAATGGCAAAATTATAATAGTTCATTAGGAAATGTTCCAGGGGCATTGGATTTGTCATCAGCAGTTTACAACAGTTTTTCAAACAAAATGTATTTCGCATCATATGCAAATGGTATTTTGGAATGGAACCTTTTGACAAAAAAATTTAAAGTAATGAATCATTATACACCAGGGGTACCGCTAAAATATACGCAAAGTTTCCGTGGAGATTCGTTAGGGCCTAGTTCTAATCGTGTCCCGGATCTAAATGTGGATAAAAATGGTGTTGTTTGGTTATTAAATACACCTGATCCTAATATTGGAAATGCGAGTATCTATAAATATGATTTAAATGGTAAGTGGGATAGTGTAAAATTTTCAGGTAACGATAAATGGGGAAGCTATAAATATTCATACGTATCCACAGCCTCGTATTTTTTACATAGAATCTTTATTGATCGTTCCGGTAATAAATGGTTGGCAAGCCGGTATTACAGTCTTGACCCTTCGTCTTTTGTGGGGTTATTCGTTTACAATGAAGACAAATATTATCTACCAAGATATTTAAAATATGAGAAAGACAGGTATAGCGAAATTTGTGGTAAACAAGTAAATTGTATTGCTCAAGACATAGATGGAGCAATATGGATTGGAACTGATAATGGTATATGTTATTTCTCAGATCCTGATGAAGTTTTTCAATTGAAACAAGTTAAAGCAACAATACCTATTATTAATAACCAACCACTTTTAAAAGGTATAAACGTTACTGGAATAGATTTTGATGGCAGCAATAGAAAATGGATATCAACAAATGGCGAAGGACTGCTTTTAGTGAGTTCGGACGGAACTAAAATTATCAATAAATTTAATGAAACAAATAGTCCTTTGATAAACAGGTCTGTTAATGATGTTAAAGTTATTAAAAGTACAGGAGAAGTATTCGTTGCAACTGATGATGGGGTATTTTCATTTAATGGATTTTCAATATTAGGGACCGACAACAATCAAAATGTTATTGCTTATCCAAATCCAATCAAAAAGGAGTTTACTGGTTATTTTACCATTGATGGATTGGTAAATAAGGCTATTGTGAAGGTAACAGATATGGCGGGCAACCTTGTGTATGAAAATAAAGCTGAAGGATCTCGTTTTACGTGGGATGTAAAGGATTACAACGGGCACAGGCCACAATCTGGTGTTTACCTTATATATAGTTCCAAAGATGATGGATCTGAACATCTTCTAACTAAAATCGCTATATTGGATTAATGGTTCAATTAGTTAAAGCTGTTGTATTAGACTCATTCAAATTCAAGGAAACTTCTTTAATATGTAATTTGTATAGCCAGGATTTTGGCCTTATGTCTGTTATAGTTAGCGGAATGGGGAAATCCAAATCAATCGGTGGGCAAATATATTTTCAACCACTATCTGTTATAGAGTTTTCTGTAAATTATAAGGAAAAAAAAGGCATTTTGCGTGCTACCAATATTTGTTTGGTTTATAGTCCGATAGGGATTATTCCCGATGTTAAAAAATATGCGATATCATTTTTTATAGCCGAATTAATTCTTAAAACTTGCAGAGAAAAAGAGCAGGATCCAGAACTTTATGCATTGCTGGAAAGTACAATCCTGTTACTTGGAAAAGAAGATTTTTATGATCTGCATTTGTATTTTTTGGTAAAATATATTCATTTATTAGGTTTTTCAATGCGGGACAATGAATTCTTATCTCATGATGCAATTGATCACAGCCATAGTAAAAAAGTAAAGGATACGCTTATTCAATTATCACTTGCTGATAGTTACCTTCCTATGCTTGTTAACAAGGCTGAGCGTTTGATCATTATAAAATACATATTACATTTTCTGGAATCTAATATTGGCCAGATTAAATTAAAGTCTTTGAGTGTTTTGGAAGATATTTTTGTGTAAATGGATTTTAAGGATCTTATAATTGGCCCTCTTTTTTTGATAGTAATATATTTTGTTGCTTATGCGATTAGGAATAAAGTAACAGATAAATACACACGTAAATATTTTATTCCTGCTCTTTCTTTAAAGCTTTTTGGCGCTATTGCATTAGGCCTAGTCTATCAATTTTATTACAAAGGAGGAGACACTTTTGGTTATTACAAAAATGGCAGTACTGTAATTTGGAATACATTCCTTATAGATCCTTTGGCAAGCTTTCATTTAATATTTATGAAAACTTGCACTTTTGATAATGAATATTCTCAATACATGGGTGACCTTCTATTCATTTGTGACGAAAGCTCATTTTTTGTAGTAAGGGTAGCTGGAACTCTTGGATTATTGTGTTTTAATACTTATTCAGCAATTGCAATGATGTTTGCGCTGATAAGCTTTGTGGGAGTTTGGAATATGTTTATAACATTTAATAAGCTTTATCCCACTTTAAGAAAGAATATATTGTTGTCTTGTTTTTTGTTACCTTCTGTAATTTTCTGGGGTTCTGGCTTACTTAAGGATTCTCTCACATTTGGTAGTTTAGGTCTGTTTTTTAGTTCATTCCATACTATTTTTATTGAAAAAAAAGCAACTAAAACAACTTATCTGGTTTTCTTTATTAGTTTTTGGGTAATAAAATCCGTGAAAATATATATAATTCTATGTTTTGTTCCTGCTGCTTTGCTATGGTTATTTATTTACTATAACCAAAAAATCAAGTCAAAAGTGACCAGAATATTACTACGGCCATTGATGATAGGAATAGGGGTATTTTTTGGTTATTTAGCTGCTGACTATATATCAAAGGAAGATGCAAAATATAGTATTGATAATATCACAAATACTGCAAAAAATACTTCTGAATGGCTCACTTATGTAGGAAAATCTGATAAGGGTTCGGTTTATAGTTTGGGTGAGATAGACTATTCACCTATAGGAATGATAAAGAAATTTCCTGCTGCAGTGAATGTAACCTTATTCAGGCCATACTTATGGGAATCTAAAAATCTTGTTATGTTTCTTTCTGCGATTGAAAGTTTCTTTTTTTTATATCTTACATTATGGACTTTATGGAAAATTAAATTCAAGAGGATATTGAATGTAATTTCAGAGAATCCTATCGTAGCAGCTTCACTTGTGTTTAGTGTAACTTTTGCGTTTGCTGTGGGAATATCTACAGCAAATTTTGGAACTTTAGTAAGATACAAAATTCCAATAATGCCTTTTTACTTAATATCATTATTGATAATAAGATATAAAGGGGTTAAAAAAAAGGCAGAGACTATTTAGAAGAATCTGTAACCGGAGCAGCTGCAGGTTGAGATTTAGAACCAGTTCCTGAGTTCTCCTGGGCTTTTTCCATATTCACTGTGCTTACTTCCTCATCTGCAACATCTGTTGGTCTATCAAGCACGAAGTTCGAAACCAAACAAAGGATCATAATTGAGATGGCTAATCCCCAGGTAACTTTCTCTAATAAGTCAGTGGTACGCTTTACACCTATAAGCTGGCTGGATGCTGACCCCATTGTGGAACTTAAGCCACCTTTTGAATTTTGTATAAGGACTGCAAGGATTAATAAAACTGCAAGGATAATAATAAGGACTAAAACTGCTGTAAACATTATCTGGATTCTAATTCGTTCAATTTAGCCCCAAAGTAAGCACTTTTGTCCGGATATTTCAATAAGAGTTTCTTATATACTTCTATTGCTTTTTCAATTTTATTTTGTTTTGTTAAAATAAGAGCAAAATTTTCTGTTATTAGTTCTGATTTTAATTCTGAACTTGGAATAGATAAGTCAACATTTTCTGATTCTGTTAAATTCAGACCAGATCTTGAACTAATTTTTGGCTGAGTGTTTATAAACAGGTCAATAATTTTATCCTGATCATTTGATACAACCTTATTTTGATGTTGAAAATATTTTATCAATAAATCTAAATTGTTTGTACCCCCAATTAATTCTTCACCTAACCTAGATTCAGGTTTTGAGTCGTTTAATAATTCTTTAGGTTTATAAACATGCGTTATAAGAAGAGTATGTGATTCATTAACAAGCTTTTGCGGAAGTGAAAATGCTTCCTTTTTACTTTTTAAATCCCGTATATTGGCTTCAAGCTCACTTAGAAGTTGAATATTTTCCTTGTTTGCTAAACTCAAGTTAGATATATCTTCTTCTACAATTTTCTTTTCTATCAAGTCTTCTTTTGCTTCAATCAGATCAGAATTAATTTCTTTTGGATTTAATAATGAATGTAATACAGTACGGTCTAAAACATAAGTTGAAGCTTTACGAAGTTTTTTAGGATAATGCATTGACTTCTTTTGATAGCTTTCGTTTGCAATCAATAAATGCGCCATTTGGCAATAAGGAAATTCCTGAATTAGTTCCTCAAGAAGTACAGCTTCTTCACTGGATATTTCTGAAGGAGTTGTTATGATCTTTTCAAAGGTTCTTTTGTCCATAATATTACCAGTTAGCTACTGAGGCATTAAAAATATCTAATACAATCTGGTCAGTAATCTCTTCTACTTTTTGGGTTTCAACAGACGATAGGTTGGTGCCAGTTGTGAAATCACTGTAGAAGGAAAACGTTTTGTCGTAATTCTGAGTTTCATCTACAGCATTTTGAAACGTAGTTTTAACAGAGATAGTTAATCTGCTGGCCTGTCCTGTTTGGAACTGTGAAGTGGTTTGCTGTGCACCAACGGGAGCAAGAACATAACCAGTTATATTTCCATTTATTTGAATATCTCCATCTGATTTAACAAGTTTTAAATTTGAATTCTGAAGAAAATATTCTTTCAATTTTTCAGTAAAATTTTGACTTAATCTGCTAGGTCCCAAACCTGTTTCATTGGTGTAATTCTGAATAGATATGGTTTTGATATCTGGTGAAATAGATGTGCCTGTAAAAGAATAAATTCCACAACTGGAGGTAAGCAGGGTAATGATTAACAACAAAATGCCCTTTACGCCTAAAACTTTAATTCTTATCATGGAACAAATTTTCAAAAGAAAAGCCACATTCCAAAGTATAACGTATTTAGTTTCAAAATAGATAGAGTGTTACCTGACGATCGTTAGATCTCCAACAAACGGTTCATTGCTTTTTGGGTCTTTAATAACATAGTAATAAGTTCCTGCCGGCAATGCTTTTCCTTTGATTGTACCATCCCATTGAGTTGAATAACCTTTCTGTTCATGTACAAGCGTTCCCCATCTGTTAAAAACCTTAATGTCCAAATCTGGGTAATTTTCAGTTCCTTTAATTCCCCAATAAGCATTTATTTCGTTACCATCAGGAATTATAGCATTTGGAATAAACAATTTGTCTTTCTTTTTGAGAAGCAAACTGTCTTTGCCTTTACAACCTTCCGGTGTTTTTACATCGATTTTTAAAAGAATAGTTTCTAACGGAATCACCTGGATTTTTACTGCATTACCACTGAGGACAATATTGGCTGGGCTCCATGAATAAGAAATGCCATTTGAATTACCTGAAAAAATCACAGCTTCAGCATCTAGAACTTCACCAGGTACAAATTCTGCATGATCAGTCAGAATCTTCACATTTACCAGATTATTTCTTACTTCGATTTCTGATTTAATTGAACAGGAATTATTTTCAATTTTGAGTTGATACTTTCCTTCTTCCACTACTATAAGACTGTTGTTTAATTCAGTAAGGGCAGTTCCATTTTTTGACCAGGTATATTTATAGTTATCATTTGTTTCATTAGAGATCAATGTAATGGGCTCAGCTGCGCATTTATTAACTATGGTTTCGCCATTTGTAAAACCAATAGCAGGTTTATCGTAAACATTGATCCTGGCTGTATCTGTGTTTAAAATACTGGCATCACAAGTTACAAAAGGCACGGCCTCCACTTTAACAACATCATGGAAATTCAAGTCAGTGAAAAACTCTGAGCTTGAATTTTTCTCCGTTTGAATTGAATCATTGATATACCATTTGTAGGATTTGATATTACCCTTTTCAGATGTATTTAAAAACAGGGGAGCATTTTTGCAGTTTCCAGCTTCATCATAAATAAGATTTATTTCCACTGGTTCAGCAACGCTTATTGTGACAGTTTGTGTTTCTTTTAAACTATCACCAGATAAATAGCAGCCAGGTTTTGAAGTAGCCGTCAAGCTTATGGTTGTATTTGAACTGATGGTTTTGCCAAATGTAGAATCTGTAGAAGTATTGGCACCCTCAGTCCAGTTATAGGATACATCTTTAACAAC
>JACMRH010000334.1 GCA_014376535.1 Cytophagales bacterium
AAGTGTCAAAAAAGTATCTGAACTAAAATTGCGTTTAAGTGCAGGAAATACTGGAAATCAGGGAATTGCCCCGTATTCTTCCATTTCGCAAATTGCACCATACAGGTACAACTTCTCTAACACTAACACACAAGGTTATGCGCCAAATTCAGTGAACAATCAAGGTCTTGGCTGGGAAAAAACCTTCCAGGTAGATCTTGGTCTCGACTTGGGATTACTGAATAACAGGATCTTATTAACGGCGGATTATTACTATAAAAAAACCACCGCCCTGTTGTTAAACGCTCCTGTTCCGGGAACCTCGGGTTTATCTTATTATGACCCGAACAATAATTTGAGCCAGGCTTCAACAGTATATCAGAATGTGGGCGAGGTAGAGAATAAAGGGATAGAACTTGCTTTGAATACACGTACTATTGCCACCAAGAGATTTAACTGGAATACCCTATTTATATTCTCTAAAAATTCTAATAAGATCTTGAGCCTTGGTGGGTTAGATCAGATTATTCCAAATATTTCTCTGCCTTCTGTGTTGCAGGTGGGTGCTCCGGTAGGTTCATTTTATGTGTACCAAACGGATGGTATTATTCAGGAAAATGAGGCAGGACCTAAAGCCTTAACTCCTCAGGCAAATAAATCTGCAGGTGGACAGAAATACAAGGATATCAATGGTGACGGTAAAATTACCCAATCAGGCGACCGGGTGTTGATCAAGAACAATCCAGGCGTCAATTTAGGTCTTACCAATACCTTTAGTTTTAAGACAAATGCTGGAACTATAGATCTGACAATTTTCTTACAATCTGTTCAAGGTGCAAAACTTTATAACAACAACAGGGCAACACTTGAGTTGAACACAGGATACTATAATGGTTCAAAAACTGCTTTGAACAGATACACACCTACAAATACTAATACAGATGTGAAAGAAGCATATCAGGAACCTTCGGTTACTATTTCAGACCGATATATTGAAGACGCTTCTTATGTAAGGCTTAAAAATGTAAGTCTGGGATATACACTCCCGCAGGTATGGACTTCAAAGGCCAAGTTGACCAATGTCAGGATTTATTTTTCCATCCAAAATTACAAAACTTGGACTAAGTACACAGGGTTTGACCCAGAGGCAAGTGCTAACGGCCAATCGCAAATATACAGAGGTATTGACAACGGGGTATATCCCAATTACAAAACCATATTAGGCGGCCTTAGCCTGTCGTTTTAATCCTTAAAAAAATCAACTGATAACAAGTATAACTATGAAATATCTAATATATATAATCTTAGCAGGTGCCATTTTAATAACTACAGTATCCTGCAAAAAATTTCTTAAAGAAAAGCCAGAAGGCTTTATCAGGACAGATGAGTTTTATAATACTGAATCGGATGCATTAAATGCCTTGAGCGCAACCTATTATTTATTAAATGCAGGAGGGAATACTGTACAGACCCCCTACAATACTTTGTTTAATACAGGTCTTAATTTTATGTGCGACGATGAGTTTCCTGGTCCGGGGGCTACTAACCCTGATGTACGTTCTATGGCTGTATTATTGCATAACTCCACCAACCTGCGGGTTTATGAGCTTTGGCAACAACATTATGCTGCCGTAAGAAAAGCTAACCTGGTCCTGGAAAAAGTCCCTTCAATCGCAATGAATGTAGACCTTAAAAACAGGATTTTGGCTGAGGCAAAATTCCTGCGCGCACTATATTACTTTAACCTTGTACGCTTATTTGGTGACATCCCTTTGGTGTTAGAACCTCAATATGGAATTTCTTCAACAGACTACGTTGTCGATGAAACCCCATCAGTAAAAGTATATGAACAAATAGAAAGGGATTTAAGAGAGGCATCAAGGGTTCTTCCTGTTACATATGCTTCTCCAAATGTTGGCCGGGCTACAAAAGGTGCCGCTCTTGCACTTTTATCTAAAGTTTACCTTACTAAAGCTTCCCATCCTTTAAACCTTACTTCCTTTTATCAGGATGCTGTTGCTACTGCAGATAGTATAATTTTAAATATTGGGAAATACGGTTACGACTTGCAACCAAATTATGCCAACGTGTTCTTACCTCAGTTTAAAAATAATTCTGAACACATCTTTTCAGCACAATTCAAGTCTGCAACAGGTACTACATATCAAACTCAGGGAAATTTTCAAAATTCAAGGTCTATTAAGACAAGTGTACCTGGCATTTCGGGTTTGTATGCTGACCAGGTTTGGTTTTACAACCAGGCGGATCCTTCAAAACCTGATGGAGTTGATCATTTTTTTAGTGTATTTAAACTCTACAAACCTATTGATAAAAGAAGAGATGTGACTTTTGTGACTGGTTATCTGGCTGCAAATCCTAACACTGGTAAAAAACAAATATATGGTGCTTTGAACAACCCCCAGATCAAAGGAAGTAATCTTGATTCTGTTCCTTATTTTAATAAAACCTGGGACCCATCATCTACTGCCATTACTAGTGAGTCGGCAGCAAATGTGGCCATTATCAGGTATGCCGAATTACTTTTGATACAGGCAGAAGCTGAAAATGAATTGAACGGGCCTTCAGCAAAAGCCTATAATTCGCTGAATAAAGTACGTGGAAGAGCAGGATTACCCGATTTGGGACAAGGACTTAGTCAAAGCCAGTTTAGAGATTCACTTTACCTGGACAGGCGTTTAGAACTTGTTTTTGAATACCATCGCTGGTTTGACCTTGTTCGCCAAAAAGACGCAAGTGGTGCTAATATTTTTGTGAAGACTTTACAAGCTGTAGGCAAAATAAATGCTCAGGAGATTCACAGACTTCACCCAATACCTCAGAACGAAATTCAATTAAACCCTAAGCTCACACAAAATCCTGGTTATTAAAACCAGCCATTTTTCACAGTTACATATTAAACAAATTTTTATGCGAAAATTTAAAACTAAAAGTAAAGTGATGACCACTGCTTTAGTAGCAGTAGGATTCGTTGTTGGTTTTGCTCAGTCAGACATCGACAAAACCTGGAAGGGAAAGATAGGTAAATCTCTCAGCGAATCGGAGTCTTACCCAATTGAGTATGTGAAAAAAGCACCAAAAGGAGCACCTAATATAGTCTGGATTCTATTAGATGATGTTGGTTTTGGAGCGATTAGTCCTTATGGAGGATTGATTAATACTCCTACATTCGAAAGTCTTTCTCAGCAGGGGTTAAAGTACACCAACTTTCATACTACCGGTATCTGCTCTCCCACAAGAACGGCTTTGCTTACAGGTAGGAATCACCATTCGGCGCACATGGGAACTTTTCCAAACCCTACCACTGCTGCAGATTTTCCAGGTTATGATGGCAAGATTCCAAGGGAGAAAGCCACTATTGC
>JACMRH010000335.1 GCA_014376535.1 Cytophagales bacterium
GAAAGACTGCCTGCCTGATAGCCTGAACTAACACTCATCGTAAATTTGCCTGTTCGCAGGATTTCGTGCGAAGGCAAAAGAAATTTAGCCATTTATTCCACAGCCTTGAATTTTTGGTTCTTTTGTTTTAAGACAAAAGAACGATGAAGAATAGATTATGATTACCTATCAGTTGAATGCTCTTACTTTTTTAGATGCCCAAAAGGCCTGTTTTAATTCTGGAAAAATTTGATAATTAGACGATGTTGATACTAAATCTTTTAATAATTTTTTCAGCAGACAGCAATTATTTAAACACCCTTAACATCAAATTCCTTATATTTATCAAAACAAAGCTTTGATATGAGTGTATACAGGCTCAATAATTCTTCTGAATTACTAAGGAAGCTCACCGACGAACTGGAGCCTCTGTATGGAAGAAATGAAGCAAAATCTATCAGCTTCCTTTTAATTGAAAATATTTTCGGCTGGTATAAAACCTATATTATTGCTGGTGAACCACTTGAAAGCTTTTCTAATTCTATTTTTTCTAAATTGGAAGCTTACATGGAGAGGCTTAAAAAGCATGAACCTATTCAATATATATTAGGCGAAGCTCACTTTTATGGCAGAAAGTTTTTTGTGGATCGCACCGTTCTGGTTCCTCGTCCTGAAACTGAAGAATTAGCATCCCTTATTATTAGCCAGCACAAAGCCAAATCGGAAATTAAAATACTGGATGTTGGAACAGGAAGTGGCTGTATTGCCATTACACTAGACAAAGAATTGCCTCCAAGTGAGTTATATGCTATGGATATTGATAAAGAAGCATTGCAAACCGCCAGAAAAAATGCTATGATTCACAACTCACAGATCATGTTTGTTCAGGATGATATCTTTCACCCTCAGCCAAGCTATCCAATGTTTGATGTTGTTGTAAGTAACCCACCTTATGTAACAGAATCAGAAATTGCGTTGATGAATAGAAACGTGGTGGAATACGAACCTAATATTGCTTTATTTGTTCCCGACGAAGATCCAATAAAATACTATACTGCTATCGCCGAATTTTGTGAATTTTATCTTCAACCGGCAGGCAAGCTTTATTTTGAAATAAATGAAAGATTAGGAAATAAGGTCATTGAAATGCTCCAAAGTAAAGGCTACAAAGAAATTTTTCTATTTAAGGATTTTAACAATAAAAACCGCATAATTTCGGCTACCAAACAGAATTAATGCTCTCGAATGTTATCAATAATATAACATCTGTAGATTTTACCTGTACATTTGGTTCAAATTTCCACATTACAAATGAAATCTTTTCAGACTATAAATCCTTTCACTTTACAAATAATTGGTGAGCACGAAATTGAAACTTCTCATTCAATTCAAACCAAAATAGCTAAGGCACATGAAGCATTCAGGTATTGGGTTAATGTAAAATCCTGGGAAAAGAATGATATTTTAAAACGGTTAGCAACACTTCTCAGATCAAACAAAACAGATCTGTCTGTTATTATTACCCAGGAAATGGGGAAGCCCATTACAGAATCTTTGGCTGAAGTTGAAAAATGTGCCTTAACCTGTGAGTTTTATGGCAACAATCATGCTGAATTTTTTCAGCATAAAGATATTAAATCAGAGTTTTATAAATCCTATATAACCTATCAGCCATTGGGCATAATTCTTGGAATTATGCCCTGGAACTTCCCTTTATGGCAAGTTGTCAGATTTGCAATTCCCACTTTGACTGCTGGTAATGTCGTTTTGTTAAAACATGCTCCCAATGTTTTAGGTTGCGCTAAAATGCTTGAAAGCATTTTTATGGAAGCAGGATTTCCAGAAGGAGTATTACAGAATTTAGTCATTGATAAAGAGAATGTTAGAAATGTTATTGCAGATTATAGAATAAAAGGAGTAAGCCTGACTGGGAGCGAAAAAGCAGGAAGAGAAGTTGCTTCAATTGCAGGTTATAATCTCAAAAAATCCGTACTGGAACTTGGCGGAAATGATCCATTTATTGTTTTGAAAGATGCTGACCTGGATAAAGCTGCTAAAATAGCTTTGCAATCCAGAATGCAGAATGCTGGCCAGGTTTGTATCAGCGCAAAAAGGTGGATAGTAGAAGAAGCTGTTAAAGACGCTTTTATTTATAAAATTCTCGACCAGGTAAAAGAATGGTGCCCAGCAGACCCGATGCTACCAACAACCAAAATGGGTCCTTTGGCACGTCTGGACTTAGCGGAAAATATTGAAAAGCAATACAAGGATGCAATTGATAAAGATGCTATCTCATTAATTCCATATCAAAGGGAAAATTGCATGGTTTATCCTATGATACTTGATAATGTAAACCATGAGTCTATTGCTTTCAGGGAAGAAACCTTTGGCCCTTTAGCTGCTATTATTTCCGCCAAAAATGAAGATTATGCAATTGCACTTGCCAATGATTCCCGTTTCGGTTTAGGTGCTACAGTATTTACTGAAGATGTTGAAAAGGGAGAAAAAATGGCACTAAGAATTAATTCAGGGATAGTGTTTGTAAATGGGTTAGTAAAATCGGACCCACGGTTGCCCGTTGGTGGTATAAACAATTCTGGTTATGGACGAGAATTAGGTAGTTTTGGCCTAATGGAATTTGTCAACATAAAGAGCATTATTTTAAACTGAAAGAGCCTTGATTTTATAATCAAGGCTCTTTCATGTTAGTATTCAAACTGTTTAGTTGCTTATTACTATCCTGTTTTTATACAGCACTGCTTGGTTATTGTCCAGCAACTGTACAGTATATATCCCCTTAGGATAATTTTTTACATTCATGCTAAGTTCGCTTGCTGTTACACGTCCTGTAATTGTTTCTCCACCTTCCATGTTAGTCAAAGTATAAGAGTTCGCATTGGCTGGAATATTAGATATATATAATTGTTCTACAGCTGGATTTGGATAGGTACTTATAGAAGTATAACTGTTAGCATCTTCTAAACCTAAAGGACCGTTACCGTTGTTGCTAGTCCCATTGTTCCCATTCCCATTGTTTCCGTTTCCATTTTTATCATCCTTATCCTTTTTGTCTTTTTTATCCTTTTCTTCTTTTTCTTTTTCAGCTTTATCATTATCATTATTTACTATGATAATGACAGTATTGTCAGCTATTTTGTCTGGACTTGTTTGTGCAAAAGCAGATAGTCCAACTAGTGTTGCAAATGATATTAGTATAGAAGTTTTCATGACTGTTTAGATTTGAGTACAATCAGGATTATAAAAATGCATGCCATTAGTGGAAAAAATGTAAAAATATTACACGGTACTTACATCAGTCTAATCAAAGTAATCCGGGCAAGGAAGCCTTTTCATGGGTTTAACTGTGTTCTTCTGCTTTTCAAAATACAAAGTTAAATTTAATTCATGTGAGCCTCCTGTATGTGCCCTGCTAAGCCTGGAAACAGTTAGATCATAACTGTATGTAAATACAATATTCCGATATTTAAACCCTGCCAGAAGAACAGCTGACTCATTATTTTGAATGCCATCTAATCTTTTTACCGGAATACCACGGTACCATAATCCAATCAGCAATCTGTCAATCTGACTATATAAACCTAAATCTAACTGATCCGATTTTCCTTGTAATTTATAGTGAATTGTTGGGATCAAATTATATTCAACTGTGCGTTTAAAGAAATCTGTATTGGAAGTGAATTTCTTCAAAACCCATTTATAACCACCGGTAACAGCTACCTTCATTGGTAATTTATTTGAAACATTGCTGTAAAAAGTTTGACTTGGTTCATTAATATGATGTGCAGAAAGACCAAACCACATTTTTTCTGAATACAACATAGTTCCTGCAGAAAGATCGGGATAAAAGAACCTATCATTTCCGTACTGATTATATGTATTTCCCTGATAGCCTTGATCATTAAAATCCTGAGCATATTGATATTTGGAATAATCAATCGTGCGCCAGCCTAAGGCAAATTGACCACCCATTCTTAAGGAAAACTTTTCATTTAATGGAATTTCTGTGGCATACTGAACAGCAATATCATCAGATATTATTTTATCACCTCCCTGAAAATCATGAGAAGCCATCACCGAAATTCCTCCTCTTAACTTATCAAAATGATTGTCCCAGGAAACGTAAGATGAAGCATATCGGGCATCTAATTTCATCCATTGAAAACGTTGATGTAGTATAACCCTATGCATAAATGCACTACCAGCAAATGCCGGGTTTTGATATAGAGGAACAGCATAAAACTGGGAAAACTGAATGTCTTGGCCTTTAGTTCTAAAATTTAGAAACAAACAACAAACCATTGTAAGACAATAGATATAATGGAAGCTGCTTAAAATTCTAATCACTATTTTAATGGTAAAAGCTGAATCGTTTTTTCTTCTTTTTAACCGTTTTTGTATTGTACTTATTTGGTTTGTTCAGCGTATTTAAGTCCTTCGCTATATCTTCCTGTGTTTTTTCAGCATGTGCTTCATTCACATCTTTGTTCAGTTCATTAAATTCTAACAGCCTGTTTGCTTCGTTAGAATGATAACCATTATCTGTTGCACTTCCTTCATCCATTTTTTTGTAATATCTGGATTTATGCAAATGATGGCTGTTGCATGAAAATACACAAAAGGTTAAAAGACAAAAGATTAATTTATTTCCCATTAACGGATAACTGAAACTTCGCCTGTTTTTTTATAAGGACCTTTAAACTCCTGAGAATCTCCTTCATAAGTTACAAGCCAGGGGTAATTTCCTATTGGCATATTCTCATTCTTATATTCCCCTTTCCAAATATGTTTAGGATCTTTAGAATTGAAAATTACTTCGCCCCATCTGCTGAATATAGTAATTTCAAAATTAGTGTAATGTGCACCAAATATTGGAAGGCCAGCATTTACATCATGGCTTTCAGGTGTCATTACATTAGGCACAAATAATCTGGGTGGACAAACTTTTCTAACAAATAAGGCCGCAGAATCCTTACAACCAAAATTGTTCTCTACTTTCAAAATATAATAAGAGTCTTTAACCGGCGATACCTGAACAAATTGCTTATATGAAATCAGGCCTTCTTCACCATACCAGGAGTATTTTTTAAATTCATTGGATATGAAATTTAATGGAGGATCGGTTTCAAAACAGTATTTGTAAGTCAAAGGGATATCAATTTTAGGAGCTGGATGAAAGGATGGTATGAAGGAATTGATTGCTTTACAACCTTTTATTCTCAACTCTAAAGTAAACGCACCACGTTGGTTATATGACAGTTCTTTAAAATTAACAGCTGGATATGGAAGGCCATCTTTTTGCCATGAAAACTCCAAAGGATATGATGTTTCAATATTTGGATCTGTTAAGGTTGTTGTAATCAATCCACTTTGTCCAGGGCAAACATCAGATCCGGATAAATTAAAAGCAGGATATGGATATACTTTAACATTCACATATGTTGAATCTTTGCAACTGTTGCCATCTGTAACTGATATTTTAAAATTCGAGATTCCATTTCCTGCATTTGTTGAATAAGTGTTAGAGGATGTTTTGGTTCCTTGCCAATTATAGGTTGCACCGATTATAGAATTTGCCGTAAGGATGACAGGAGAATTGGAACATGCCGAAGTATCTGGAACTACTAATCTTGTTGGTAAAATAATCTTTACCTGGTCGCTGGAGGTACATGTTTTATATTCATACTGATAAGTGTAGATTCCTGGAGAGTTAATCTGGATGGAATTTGAATTTACAATGGTATCAGTGGCGTTTTTTTTCCATGAATAAACGCCCACAGCTGGTTTAATTGACACCACCGCTATTTGATTGAAAGGTTTATAAAAACAAATTTTATCAGGAAGATCAATTTTAGGAGCTGTAATAGCTGCAATGTTAAATGAGTCTTTTACTGTACAATTTTTGATATTACTTACACGAAGTTTCAATTGAATTGAATCTTTGTCAGGTGTTATTTTTATTTTTTCCGAGCTAGACTGAATAGTACTACCTGAGCCTGATGTCCAGCTATATTTCCATTGAGGGTTTAGGTTAACTTTCCTCTCGATGGAAGTTCCCTTGCAAATGATGGTGTCCGGGCCAGCTTCAATAACTGGAATAGGAATAATGTTCAAGGTTATAATTGTGTCTGCAACAGGGCAAAAAACCTGTCCTTTAGAAGTTAAACCAATAGTGACTTTTTCAGCTGAAATATCTGCTGCGGAAGGAGTATAGCCATTATTTTTAAGACTATCAGTCGATTTAAGGAACGCTCCATTTCCTAAAGTTTTCCAATTTGATGGGGTATTGGAAATTCCATTAAGATAGAACAGATGATTAGCAAAGCAGGTTGGTAATGCTGTTGCTGCGATTTTAGGTGCAATTTCGAACTTTATTTTAGTTGAATCTGCAATTGGTTTACAACCTTTTTTATAAGCAGTCGCGAATATTTTAATTGAATCGCTCTTTAAAATATCTAAATTAGTTGTTAAACCTCTTTTTGGATTTAATCCAACATTTACACTACTCCAAACAACAGAATCACTTGCAATTGCTTTAGCAGTAATTTGATATTTTATCAGGACTTTATTAAAACAAAGTGTTGTATCTGATGGCATCGATAGTGATGCAGGCAAATAAATAGAGATTTGGACTGAATCCGTAATCATTGGACATAATTGTCCGGTTTTTTGCAAAGTAGTTGCGTATAATTTGACTTTACTGCTATCGATTTCCTTTTTGGCAGGAAAGTATTGAATTGTCGTTTTAAGTGAATCAACAAATTTTCCTCCACTCCCGGTCCACCTTATACCATTAGCGTTAGCAAATGTTGCAGATGTGGTAAGTGTAGTGTTGTTGCTGCATATTGAAAATGGGGACGGCATTTTCAATACGGGCTCTGGGTCAAGAGTTATTTTTAAAGTATCCTGTATGGAGGGACAATTTAGATTTATGGAAGATAGCAGCAATATTATTTCTTGCCTGTTATTATCAGCAGAAGATAAGGTATAGACAGTTTTTAAAGAATCCGGATTTAAAAAACTACCAGAGCCATTACCAGATAAAATTGACCATTTGGAAATTGTATCCCCTGCTAGCCCTCCTTTCAAGAATATAGATTTTACTGAGGCACAAACACTTGTATCATTGTCTTTTCCTGTGCCAGGGGTTCGGATATTTGCATCTATTTTCTGCTCAGAGAAATTATAAACTATCGTATCGCTCGACTCCTTCACATACCACCAGGTATTAATTGTTTCCGGACAACCAGCATTACAAGCATTATCAACTCCCCTCCCTTTCCATCGGTGACAGCCAGTAATCAACGAACAACCATTGGCAGGGCTGGTTAATCCATCCAATGCGGTTCCTCCTTTTATATTCCTGTCATCCCAAAATAGTGTTATTAAATTTCCAGACGTGGTAGGTTTAGGTCTCACGTAGGAAACTTTATAACCATCGGTATGATCTTCAACATCATACATTGGGAGGTTGGTCAATCCATTTATGTACTGAATGCTTAAATCTACAGTAGCCTTGTTTCCTATGGGCATGCCATTTCCGTCCTTCCCATCCCACGGAACACAGTTTTTCCCAATTGTAAGATTTTGTTGTATAGATCTATCCGAAGTATTGGGTTGGAATCCTGAAATGCCATTAGCCTCAATTGTAAAAATCATAATTCCGGGAGCAGTGACCGAAACATTTATGCAATAATTTCCCGGACAGCCTGTAATAGAAGCTTTTCCAGTAATTTCACCTAATAAGCCTGTTGGATAGCAAAGTGTATCCGGATCGTTTAAAAAGATTTGAAACTCAGGATAAGTGTTGTTTTTATAGGTCGATTTCCTGTCCAGAATTGGATTGCCAGTTCTTGCCGTACCTGTACTATTTGAAGTAATGCCAAAACCATGTGGTTGAATACCATTAAATTCTAATTTGGTTACTATTTTGTCTGTAGTATAAACATACATCGATCCCATAAAGCGGTTGCCTCCAGCCTCTGTAGTCATATTCCAGCTTTTGCTCCAAAGCCTTCCGTTTCTAATAACACCGTTATTTGTAACAGTAACATCAATTAGGTTTATAATTGATGCGTCGTTATTTGGAACGAAGGGTTTTATTTTTTCGAATTCTACATAGTAATCTCCTGTTGTTAATGCAATAAAACTCATCGCATTATAACCAGAAGCTCCAGATATTGCTGAAGGGCCAGTGAAAGCTTGTTTATAACTAAGGATTATGCCCGGCTGTACATTTGTTAGTTTTGGTTGAATAACACTATTTCCTGATGGATCTAAAAGTTGTACAGGGTTCCCCATCGGGTCGAGGATACTTACCTGAAAATAGGGGCTTGTAGCAAAGCCGAGATAAACTATCTCACCTACCTCACAAATATGAATGTTTAGTCTTTGGTTAGGGCTTTCTCCTTTAATTGCAAAAGTAGCATTGGTACCATTATTTGCATACAATTGTAAGCTACCCTGATATAATGAATCAGGCCGTAGCTCTTTCGTTCCTTCAGCAAATGAAGTATTAAAAATGAACATGAATGGGATTAACCATAGATGTTTTTTAAGATTAGTCAGATTTTCCCAGTGCATATTTAATTCAATTAAATTCCGACTAAGATCCCATAATCCTAAAGCAAAAAGCACATGTTAAATCTCACAAAAAGTGATATTTAAAAATTGCTAAAGGCTATTTATTATCTATACCGTTAGTGGTATATAAAGTAAACATAAAAGAAATAAGAATTATACAAAAATACAACACCTAAATGCAAATTCTATCCTGGTTTGTAAATAAGGCCATATTACATAGTAGTCAAAAAATTACATATAATTTATTTAATATGAAATGTCTTATTAAGTTTATTCTTTTTAATTTAAAATCGTCTTTAAGGCTAAAAAATATAAAATCGCCTCCTGAAAACACATCAATATTTCGTAAGCTTGCGTAATAGCACATAAGAAACTGTCTAAGGGTTATGAATAGAATAATTAAAAAAATCGCAGTACTAGGTTCAGGTGTAATGGGTTCAAGGATTGCCTGTCATTTTGCCAACATAGGAATTGAAGTTTTGCTTTTAGATATTGTTCCAAAAGAACCCAATCCGGCGGAATCAGCTAAAGGATTAACAACAGAAAGTCCTTTAGTAAGAAATAGAATTGTGAATGATGCATTGACTGCAGCTGTAAATTCAAATCCATCACCACTTTATAAAAAGTCTTTTCAGTCAAGAATCAAAACCGGAAATTTTGATGATAATCTTAAAGACCTCGGTTCCTATGATTGGATACTGGAAGCTGTAGTCGAAAATTTGGCTATTAAGCAATCGTTATATGAAAAGGTTGAGGAAGTAAGGGCTAAAGGCTCCATTATCTCAACTAATACTTCAGGAATTCCTATGAACCTATTGTGTCAGGGAAGAAGTGAAGATTTTAAAACCAATTTCTGTGGAACTCACTTCTTTAACCCGCCCCGATATTTAAAATTATTAGAAATAATTCCAGGTCCTGATACGAAGCCAGAACTTATAAAATTTGTTACACAATACGGAGAGAAGTTTTTAGGTAAGGATACTGTTATTTGCAAAGATACTCCTGCATTTATCGCAAACAGGGTAGGAATCTACTCCATTATGGAAATCCTTCACTCTGTAGAAAAGCTAGGACTTACTGTTGAAGAGGTCGATAAGTTGACCGGACCTATTATTGGGAGGCCAAAATCAGCCACATTCAGAACAGGTGATGTTGTTGGACTTGATACGCTTGTCAATGTAGCGAACAACCTGTCTGCAGGCCTGAAAAATGATGAAAGAAAGGATGTTTTTCTTTTACCAGGTTTTTTAAAAACCATGGGGGAAAATAAATGGTTGGGTGATAAAACTGGCCAGGGATTTTATAAAAAAACAAAAAATGCTAACGGTGAAACCGAAATTCTTTCACTGGATCTTAAAACACTCGAATATAAACCTCAGGGTAGAGCGAAGTTTGCAACTTTAGATTCAACCAAAACAATTGATGATGTTAAGAAACGCTTCAAAATACTTGTAGCTGGCCAGGACAAAGCAGGGGAGTTTTACAGAAATACTTTTGGTAGCCTGTTTGCCTATGTTTCGAACCGCATTCCAGAAATTGCAGATGAGCTTTTCAGGATTGATGCAGCTATGATTGCAGGCTTTGGTTGGGAGCATGGCCCGTTTGAGATTTGGGATGCTATTGGAGTAAAAAACGCTTTGCCGATAATTGAAAGTACAGGAAACAAAGTTGCACCCTGGATCAATGAAATGTTAGAAGCTGGTGTTGAAACTTTTTATAAGACCAAGTCTGGCATAAAAAATTATTACGACATCCCGTCAAAATCGTACAAACCTATTCCTGGAAGAGAGTCCTTTATTATTCTTGAAGATTTAAAACCAGGCAAGGTTGTATGGGGTAATGCCGATTGCAGTATTATTGACCTTGGTGATGGCATCTTGAACTGTGAGTTTCACAGTAAAATGAATACGCTTGGGAGCGGTGTTGTTGCCGGAATTAATATGGCCATAGAAATGGCCGAAAAAAATTACAAAGGCCTGGTAATAGGCAATCAGGGAACCAATTTCTCTGTAGGAGCTAATCTTGCCATGCTCCTTATGTACGCTGTAGATCAGGAATGGGATGAAATAAACCTCATGATCCATACTTTTCAAAATACTATGATGCGGGCAAGATATTCATCAATCCCTGTAATAGTTGCTCCTCACGGATTGACTCTTGGTGGAGGTTGCGAGCTATCATTGCATGCCGACCGTGTAGTTGCAGCAGCCGAAACGTATACCGGTTTAGTAGAATTTGGAGTTGGATTGATCCCGGCAGGGGGGGGGACAAAAGAAATGACACTTCGTTTTTCTGAAAATTATGAAGAAGGAGATGTATTGCTTAACAGTTTACGAAATACATTTTTAACAGTTGGTCAGGCCAAAGTTTCGACTTCCGCCCATGAAGCATTCGATTTAGGATTTTACAGAAGGGGTGATGTAATTGTCGTGAATAAGAACAATCAAATTGCAGAAGCAAAGCGTGTAGCCTTAGCAATGGCAGATGCGGGTTATACAATGCCACAGCAAAGAAAAGATATCAGGGTATTGGGAAAACAAGGTTTGGGAATAATATATGTTGGAGCAGCGTCTATGCAGGCAGGCAAATATATTTCAGAACACGATAAACTTATTTCTGAAAAGCTGGGCTATATTATGTGTGGTGGAGATTTATCTCAACCTTCTTTGGTCTCGGAGCAGTATTTATTAAACCTGGAACGCGAAGCCTTTTTGTCACTTTGCGGCGAAAAGAAAACCTTGGAAAGGATCAAACATATGCTTGATACAGGAAAGCCTCTAAGAAATTAAAAAGTATTTCAAATTATCAGGAGGCTGAAAAGTATGCCTTTTTTGAAAAACCATTTTTTATATAAAAAAATGGTTTTTCAATAAGGTAAAAAGACGCCATGGCGCACGCCACTGTTGCAGTTATATTTAATGGAAAAATTGTAAATATCTTATAATGAGACCATTCTTCTGTACTTCCTAAAAAAAGCTGCTGCCAAATATAAAGGCTGTATGAAATTTTGCCGATAAATTTTAATAAGCTTAATTCTAAAACTCTTCCTGGAATTGACCAAGGAAAGAGTACAAAATAAATTAGAATAAAGGAGCAAGAAAATAGTATCATATTAGATAGAAACAAAATATGAAAGGCTGTCAGATATTCCCACTTTGCTGAGAAGACAGCAAAAATTACCGATAAAAATAATAAGTAATTTTTATAAGGTTTAATGTGAAAAATTAACCTTTCCTTATTATTGTTTATTAAATATGATATCCCGGCTCCAAAAAACAAAAAGTCAGCATGCATGAGAAAGGACCCTCCTAAAAGCCTTGAAGTATCAGGATATGAGTAATTTAAAACCCTAAAGAAAGATCCCATTAAACACACCACAGCGAAAAAATACAAGAGCTTATAGTTTAATATTGAATTTAGTAATTTGAAAATAAATGGATATATTAAATAAAATTGTTCTTCTACTGATAGTGACCAGGAATGCCTTACCAGCCATGCATCAGGAAAAAGAAGGGTTTCCTGAAATAAATTAAGATTTTCCAAATACAGAAAACCAAGATAGATGGCTTGATTTTCAACATTTATTATATTAAAAAAATTTAACACAATAAGTGTCAAAAGATAAAAATAATAAACAGGAAAAATTCTTAAAAATCGTTTTAGAATAAATAACTGAATATTAATCTTTCCTGATATTTTAAATTCTTTCTCCAATAATGTGGTAATGAGAAAGCCGCTTAAAATAAAAAAAAGCCGAACACCTATAGTCCCAAAGTTGGTAAAGTTAAAAACGTCATAGAATATTGATGGCAGGCCGCTTGATAGTTTGAGGTGAGAAAAAATAACAAATAAAATGGCAATTGCCCTTAATCCATTTAAACAAGGTATATACATACAATTACGGCGTGCCTGGTTTAATAATTATCAATTTCAATTCTGGTTTAGAAAATATTAAGGATTGAAATTTCTTTTTCATTAACAACAAATTTATCGCCCCTTTTTAAACCTTTGATTTTTTGACCAATTGGCGATTGTGTTGATATGGCAAAATATCTGATTTCATCCAGCAATATCAATCCCAGGCTCACAGATATATAAAAATTTTCAGTATTACAGATAACTAAGCTCCCTTGAGCAACTATTTCACTTTGATTATAAGTTGCAATTTTTGCAAGAAAATGCAATTGGGTTTCTATTTCCACTTTTTGAATTGTGTTTTTTTCTATTTCAAGTTGTGCCATAGCCCTTCCTGTTTCATACTTATCTCCCATACTGCTTTTTGTGTCTGAGTTAGCAGATTCCTGGGCATTTTTAATGTCTTCATTTAACTGAATCAACTTTCGTGATAATCTTTCTACACAAATATTTTGCAGCTTTCTTTTAACTTCTATCACCTTTGAAAAAATTGATTAATAGCAAAGATAAATTCTAATGCTTACACTTTGATCGATACATAAGACTTTACATTTTCAAACCAACCAAAGATTTCACCAAACTATTTGCTTAGAATTATGTTTCTTAGCTTATAACTTTAATAAACTTTATATCATGAAAAAACTTATTTTAACCTTTTTTGTCCTTATTACAAGTCTTCACTTTATCATTGCGCAATCCTGTTGTGCTAAAAAAAGGAATTGCGATGGAATGGTTGCCTTAGCTTCTAACAAAGATTTTCAAGAAGCGCATCTGGTTCCTGAACCTTTGGATTACAAAGAAGACAAGGGCAAAATGATCTCATTTAATACATCTGATGGAAAATCAGGGAATGCCTTCGCAGTATTATCAGGCAAACCAACTACTAAAGTATTGCTTGTTTTTCATGAATGGTGGGGCTTAAATGATTATGTAAAAAGAGAGGCGGAAAAACTTCAAAAGGACTTGGGCAATGTAAATGTTTATGCCATTGATCTTTATGATGGAAAAGTGGCATCAACCCAGGACTCTGCTGGAAAATACATGCAGGGAATGAATCCGGAACGGGCAGCTTCAATTATTAAAGGCTTGATCTCAACACTGGACAAAAAGGCCGAAATTGCCACTATTGGCTGGTGCATGGGAGGTAGCTGGTCATTTCAAGCTGCTTTGATTGCCGGTTCACAAGCAAAGGCTTGCGTAATGTATTACGGTTTTCCTGAAACTGATGTAGAAAAAATCAAAACTTTGAAAACTAATATTTTGTATTTTCAAGGATTACAAGACGCTTTTATTTCTAAAGAAACTGTAGACAAGTTTGAGGCCAGTGTAAAGGGAGCAGGGAAAAAAATAGTGATTAAAAAGTATGAAGCAACCCATGCTTTTGCAAACCCAAGTAATCCAAAATTTAACAAAGAAGCTTCTGCGGATGCTTACAAATTAAGCATAGTGTATCTTAAAAAAGGTCTTGCTTTGAAATAAATAAGTTTGAAATTATAACCAGGTTTATTTATAATCTGGTTATAATTCAATTAATCTCTCTTTTTTTATTACCTCAATAGTACGTACACATTTTTCATTTTTTAAGTTTCGTATTGTAAATACTTGAATATCAGTTGCTACAATTTTTTTTGGATATATTTTTTGAAGTTTTGCAATTAACAATTGCAGTAATGAGACGTAACAGGAATAAATTCTTTTTAATTATTTGAAACCTAATAAATTTTTAGTATCAGTATTCTTCATTGCCAACGTTTTGTTTGCTATACTGAAATCGTATGGCCAGAATGTTGAATTTGAGCATTTGGACAAATCCCAAGGTTTGCCAAGCAATTACGTCACCTCTATTATTCAGGACAAATATGGGATGATGTGGTTTGGGACATTCAATGGCCTGGTGCGGTTTGATGGATACAATTATAAACTCTTTTATCATAAAGAAAATGACTCTTTATCGCTTGCTGATAATCTTATACGCTCATTGCATTTGACGGCTGAAGGAAATTTGCTCGTGGCAAATGAAAGTCACGGATTCTCCATTTTTGATTTTGAATCCGAGCATTTTACCAGATATATGCACAATGAAGTGGATCAGAATTCCTTGTCCAACAATAATATTATTGGATTACTTGTAGACTCTAAAGGAATTGTTTGGATTGGTACATGGAAGGGTCTCAATAGATATGACCCAAAAACCAAGCGGTTTGATTTTTACAATATCAAAAGCAATATAATGTATGATTCCAATTTGGAGTTTATCTCTTCAATTGTTGAAGAACCTGATGGTAAATTATTATTATACTGTACAGGAAGCAGAATTATAAGATTTAATCCGCCAACTCAAACTTATGATTTTATTAATATTCCGGATTTGCCAAAACCAAAGTTGAGATTAAACAGAGGAGGTGTATTGTTTATTGATAAAGAAGGTATTGTTTGGATCGGATCTGAACTTAATGGTATTACAAGGCTAAATTCCTCCACCATGGCTACAAAACATTATAATGTTGAAAATGGGAAACTTTCATCAAATATTATAATGTCAATAATGCAGGACAACAAAGGTACACTATGGGTTGCTACCGATGGAGGTGGACTATTGAGGTACGATAAAAATACCGACTCTTTCGAATCCTTTGTGAATAATCCTGAAGAAGAGAATTCTATTAGCGGAAATGCAATTTATAGTATTTATCAAAGTAAGGAGGGCA
>JACMRH010000336.1 GCA_014376535.1 Cytophagales bacterium
ATATTTAATAAATGGAAATTTGTTTTAAAATAAAATATTGATAATCAAATAGTTAAAATAATCATGCCTTATTATCAGGTTAGGTGATTATTCATGATCTAAATTTGTGGTATGCCACGAAAATGACCACACCAAGAGTAAGGCAAAGCCAAAACACCTTGCCAATCCACTTGTTTTTCCCGGGAGTTTCGTCCCCATTTTCGCAGCAAGATTTCATTAGTATTTAATCACTATACCGTTAGGTTTTATACCTACAGTAATTTCCTTGGTTTCCTTATGGGTCATCACATCTGCAACAGATACTGATGAAGCTCCTTGGTTTGTAATATATGCGGTCATTCCATCTTGACTAAAGGCAACTGCGTGAGCTCCTGCGCCGGTATCAAAAGAACCTCCATGGGTAAATTTGTCTCCTGATTTTGTCCACCAATGTACTTTTCCGTTGTCAGGATCTGTTACCCAAAGTTCACTCATAGCATTATTATAGGCAGCTATTCCAGGCATAAAACCTAAACTGATTGTTGTATCAACAGTCATACTTAAAGCCCTTATTACAGTAATAGATTTACCCTCTTCATTATCTACATACATATTTCCATCAGCTCCAGTCCAGGCACCGACAGGTTCGCCCCCAACTTTAATTTGACCTAAAACCATTTTACTTCCTACACCTATAACCGTAACAGTATCCGAACCACCGTTAGCTACAAAAGCCATAGATCCATCTGAAGAAAAAGTGACCTCAGCAGGCATCATCTTCACTTCAATTGTGTTTTTCAAAACATAGGAATTAGCATCATAAACTAAAACAGTACCCATGTCTTGCATCTGAGAGGTCCAGATTTCATTACCGTTTGGAGAATAAATTGCATTGTGGTTCATTACAGGCAGGTTCACCACATTATTAACAGTCCCTTTCACAGCATCTAAAATCGCTATTTTGCCAGTTCCTGTCATAACTCCCCCATGACCAGCACTTAAATCCATTCCTGGGACACCTATCGAAAGTTTTGTTTTATCAGGACTCAAAGAAATATGGTGTGGCCAACTTATTCCAGTGGCCATGTTCATGCCTGTGTGAGTGGCATCAGACATTTCACCAAGTTTTATTGTTTCGGTAACCAAATTGTCAGAAAGTCGAATAACAGAAATGCTGGTGCTTTGACCATTAACAACATACAAAGCAGGGTAATCTATTTTAACAGAGGCATTGTTCATGCTATTATCAGGCATGTTCATAGAATTATTGGGCATTTGCATGCTATCTGTTTTTTTACAGGAATATAAAGCCGAGGCAACTATAATAGATGTTGCCAAAAGAAGTTGATTTCTCATGGGACAAGAGTTAAGATTGAAATTGTGATGAATGAAATAAACGTGCGTGTGCGCACAAAAAAGGATAATCCAAAGAATGGATTAAGAAAAAACTATACTATAAGACTACTAAAAAGTATAAATCTGGGTTCTTTACCAAGAATGGGCGGAGCAATTCTTTGAACTGAATGTTTATTATGCTCTATTAAATCTACATTCTTAAAATCAAAAGAAAATGTAACTCTAGGAAGAGCCACTATAGATTGACAAATATCAAAATCTATAGTGGTTTTATTAAAATCAGCAGAAGTAAGTGAACTAACTACATTTTTGCAGCAATCGTGCTGCTTTTCCGTTGATCCACATTTACCACAACCTTTCTTGGTTTTGAAAAATTCCAGAGATACCAACTCCCCACCACAATAATGAGCACTAATTGTCAATTGGCTGCAAACCAGTATGACAAGTATCAAAACCGCTATGGATATTAATTTTTTCACTGATGCAATAAGCACAACTTCTATTGAAATTTGTTATATGAATGTAGGAATTTTTTATAA
>JACMRH010000337.1 GCA_014376535.1 Cytophagales bacterium
ATTGTTGGTTGAGTTCCTTTGTTCCAAAGCCACTGCAAAAGAACCATCCATAAAGGTGTAATGGCTACCACAACTGCAATTACACCCGAAGAGGAAATGTAGTTATTGGCAAATAACATGGTGCCATTTCCCAAAACCAATAAGATAAAACCCGAAATAGCGGCATTTTTTATTTGTGTTTTATCAGGCAAAACCTGGTTTGATAGTTTGCCCCAAACCAACATGATACTCCCAGCAATTAAAAACCTGGCTGCAGCCATCAGAAAGACAGGTACTGAATGCACTAAAATCTTAATAGCAAAATAAGTAGAACCCCAAAGCACGTAAACCCCTGCAAAGGCAAGGATCAAGGTAATTTGTTTGCTGGTCAACAATTTAGTTTGCCGGTCAATCGATTTTAGAAATTCATTCTGCGTTTCCATTTTGTGTTGGTTAAAGTATAAAACAAAAAAAAGCCCCGACAATTGCCGGGGCTTTTTTTCTGATGTGAATAGTATTGTTATCTCAAACAGAAAGCCCTGACAGACACGCGCACTGGTGCGACTAGTTGACTAATGGCTTTATGTTTTTGAGTAATGTTCATCGTAATATTACAAAGTTAGAAAAATATTTAACTGTTAAGAAAAGGTTATTGTAAATTTTATGATTTGATAGATTTCGATCCTAGCTATGTGTCCTCACAGAGCTAATTTTTTAAGTCAAATAATGTTCAGAATCGGAAAAATCCTGATTTTGATTGCATCAAAAATTCAATTTTATCAACATTCAATATGTTTGCTTCTGTTCTTAATTCATGATTGCAAATAAATGAACTATATTTTTGAACAGATAAAATCTGAGTTGTTAAGGGGCGACTAAATAATGCATTTACTAGCCAATATTTTTAGGTCAGCGATGTCTTGTTTTGTTAAAAACATATAGGATATTTTGAAGCCTGTTTCATTTTTGAACTTGTAAAATAAGTAAATACAACTGCCAGAATAGGAAAGAGTACATGCCAGTGCGGCACCAATTTCTTTATAATCCGGTACCAACAAAATACATGCAGGTATTTTTATTGCCAATCCTACAAGTGCCGCAATGTTATTTAATTTGAAATTGCCAATGCCAGCAAAATATTGGCTAAAAGACATCGCCACAGCTATTGCCAAAATACCCGGGCATAAAACTAAAGTTGGATATCGTGCTGCACCAAATCCTGATCCAAACACGAGATCATAAATAATTTCAGGAAAAAGACTCAATATCACAACGCATATCAATGTGACCCAAAAATTGATTTTTGCCAGTTTGAAAGAAACATTGACAGATTCTTCCCTGTTTTTTTCATTGGAAATCTTACTGTATTGGACTAGACTTAGGCTGTTGCCAAATAACCATATAGCTTCAGTAAACACCAATGAAATGGAAAATAAGCCTAGGTTGGAAAGTTGAGAACTAAGAAAAAATAAGCTTAACCGATAATTTAAAAATTGAACAAGGTTCTCAGCTTGTAAGGTAAAACCTTTAATTACTGCTTCTTTTGCGCTGTGAAAGAAGTTAGTGAAAGAAGTAATTTTTAAAAATTTTGTAAGAAGGATTACTGCAATTATCAAAGTAATAGAATGGCAAATGACTAATGACCATATAAAACTTTGGATATCCGCCTTATCCACCACAAAAAAGAAAAAAGTAAGTCCAAGAAAGTGTAGTAATGTTTGAATAAAGATTAAAATATTGTAGGTGTTAATTTGTTCAAAACTGAGCAGCATTAGCTGACAAGTTGAAGACAATCCATAGACTACACAGATATAAATCAGATTTATAAAGAAACCATGTTCGATAATACCAATATATTGCATAAAAAGGATGAGCAATATCGGCAGGACAAAAGACCATAATACTGCGCAAATGAATAAATGGAAAGGATTTGACCTTGGGACCAGGTAAACTAAAGATGGCCCCCCTACAATTTGAATCAATAGCAAAACTATACCGATGTTAGCAGTAATTAAGGTTATTTCACCCCTTCCTTGCAATCCTAACACGTGAGTTGTTAGTATTACAATTGCCAGACTGATGGCGGCAGTTAT
Source organism: Cytophagales bacterium (assembly GCA_014376535.1). GTDB lineage: Bacteria > Bacteroidota > Bacteroidia > Cytophagales > UBA9547 > UBA9547. The sequence continues at coordinate 2,073 of JACMRH010000337.1, forward strand.
TGCTTTTGTGGCAAAAGTATGGACAACCAGCTTTATCACTTAAATAATACTTCTTTATAAAATTGATATATCTTTCATCCTACTTTATAATGCACGTAGTTTTCTGCTTCCAATAGCATAGGGTCTTTTTAATAGTCTTTAGGATGAGAAACATAAAAATTTTTTTAATCTAACCTTAGCATTTCTTTGAACAAAATGACATGAATAATCTCCTCACTACACAGATATTTCCGAGGAGAAAAGAGTAGTTTAGTTTTACCCTGTCAATCTTCACTTTTTATATAAACAGTTCAGCAATCAAATAATCTGCTGTCAACAGAGCCAGGCAGCTTGTAGTTAAAGCTTTAGTGATGGATTCTCCAACTTCCAATGCTCCTCCATTTGTAACGTACCCACTATAAGCTGAAATGGAAGATATAATGTAACCGAACACGAAAGATTTTATAATGGTGACTACGATGTTTATATCCTTAAATCCGGCTCTTAAACCATAAGCAAAATCTTCTTCAGAAACCACTTTTGCGACATGCACCCCAATAAACTGACCAGCAACTATCGTTAAATATCCAGCCATTATCACGAGCATAGGAAACATTACAACACATGCAATAATCTTTGGCAATGCCAGATAAGAGGAAGAGTTGATTCCCATTACTTCTAATGCATCAATTTGTTCTGTAATTCTCATCGTACCAATGCCACCTGCAATAGCTGAACCTACTTTGCCAGCAAGAATTAGACATGTAAGAGTAGGGGCCATTTCAAGGACTGTCATATCTCGTACAATTGTCCCTATGATGAATTTAGGTACGAATGGTCCGGAAAGATTATAAGCGGTTTGAATAACCGTAACAGCACCAAGAAATAAGGATACAACAGCAATTAAAAAAACAGATCCCACACCAAGGTTTAGACATTCATCAATAGTAAGCTTTAAGTATATCCTAAATTTTTCGCGGTTTACGAAAAGGCTTTGGATAAATAAAATATAGGACCCTATGGTTTGTAATATTTGCATCATTTGTAATGAATTGGCTTAAAAAATAAAGCTTCATGGCCGCAAGTTACGGACTAGTTAGTGATTTTAAAATGATTTGTTAAGGATGCTGAACTTTGAATTATCTTGCATTCAAACGCTGTAGAAAAATGGACCAAAATAAATTTATTGTCGTTACGGGTG
>JACMRH010000338.1 GCA_014376535.1 Cytophagales bacterium
AATTAACTCCTAATGAAACTGAACTACCTGCTGGGAAAGGATTAATACCTAAAACTTTTATGTTCTTTCTGGTTTGTTTTAAAAAGAACGGAAAAAAATCTTTGTTTGCATATGCTGGTATCCATGTTGTATGTGCCACATCAGGATATTCAGTATATTTCGTAATTACCGGATTAACAGCGCCTGCAGTTCTTAAGGAAGCCATTACATTGCGAGAAACCGATGGAACAGGATTTACATCTATTCCACCTTGGTGCAACCATAAAGGTGTAGAAGCAACGTTGTATGCTTGAGATACATCACCAGGAGCCGACATTATTTGAACTGCTGCAAATAAATCTGCTCTGTAATATAATGAAGCCCAAACACCCGTACCACCTGATGATAACCCGTGTATATAAACCCTATTACGGTCAATATTAAAACGGTTTGCAAGAGAATCGACCAGATCCCAAACCTGAGTAAGTGCCATACTTGGCTGACCACCATCTGAACGATATGCCGGGCCATTTGTCCAGGCTCCATAAGGCTCCTGAGGAAAAACTGCAAAACCATCAAAAGTTTTATTTTTGATAGCTGCTATAGTTTCTTTACCACCCCATTTTAAGTGGTAGTTATTATCTGTACCTGCCTCACCTCTACCATGTAACATGATGATGAGTGGATAAGCAGGTGCAGTTGTAGAATAACCAATTGGCCTGGCCATTCTGAATGGAAGATTTTGTTGTGCTCCGGAACTATTTATTTTCTGATAATTCCATGCTTCATAATCTGTAGTGGCAAAGCCAGGACTTTTAGAAGGATCAGAAGAATAGGTGGAGGGTTTCAATGCACCTGACTGTGCAAAGGAGCTTGCTATCATTGCAAGCGATAAGCTACTGGTGATTAGGAGTTTATATATTGTTTTCATTTTACTTGAACGGTTAGTGCCAAAGACAAAAAATATCTGTGCCACGAGTAAGTGCATAAATCACATAAATATTACATGGTCAATAAAAATATTATGGCATAATCATTTACTCCTAAGTTTAAATAACACACATATGAAAACAGCAAAAAATTTAACAATTTATTTAATCTCATTGAGCATACTTTTAGGTGGATGCAAGTCCATGAATAAGACACAAAAAGGTGCCATTATCGGAACTGCCAGCGGTGGGGCTATCGGTGCAGTTATTGGAAGAGCCTCTGGGAATACAGCCTTGGGAGCGATAATCGGAGCTACTGTTGGTGGAGTGACTGGTGCGGTAATTGGCCGAAAAATGGACAAACAGGCTGAAGAAATGAAAAAGAAACTTCCTGATGCAAAAGTTGAACGCGTTGGCGAAGGAATCATTGTAGAATTCAATGAGAAAATATTATTTGGTTTTGACAAATCTGATCTGTCCCTTGCCTCGAAGAAAAATCTTGATAAGGCTATAGCAGTTTTAAATAAATATCCAGATACTGATATTCAGGTGCAAGGCCATACTGATATTAAGGGAACTGAAGAATATAATATGACCTTATCTGAAAAAAGGGCTACAAATGTTTCTCATTATTTATCGCAACATGGTGTTAGTTCTTCCAGGTTATCAACTAAAGCTTATGGGAAGGATGCTCCTAAATATGATAACAATACAGAAACTGGAAGATCCCAAAACCGTAGGGTAGAATTTCTAATCTCCGCAAATGAGAAAATGAAAGAAGATGCTAAGAAAGAGGCAGGTAAATAAATTAATTCAGATACATAACATTATGAGAAACAAAATTTTAATAGGTTTTCTAATTGGTCTTACAAGTTTTAATGTCTTTTCTCAAACTGATGAAACTGGCAAAGTTTCTTTTGGTCTCAGGGCTGGTTTTAACCTTCAGAACATTAATGGGAAGGATGTTAATGGTACCACGCTTAAACTGGACCTTGTACCAAAATATAACTTTGGGGTCAATGTAGAAATACCCATAGTGCCGGATTTTTATTTGCAACCTAATCTTTTATTCGCAACAAAAGGAGCTGCACCGAGCAATGCAACTATTAATATATCTTACCTGGAACTCCCTGTAAACTTTATTTATAAACCTTTACTTGGGAAAGGTCATTTATTATTAGGCTTTGGACCTTATTTGGCATATGCTGTTGGTGGAAATGTAAGAATGAATGGTTCTTCTGAAAAAATAATCTTTAAAAGCACTCAATCTCCTTCAGATGCCGGTACAGTGTTAAGACCTTTTGATGCAGGAGGTAATGGATTATTTGGTTATGAATTTGCAAACAAAATTTCACTGCAATTAAATGCTCAACTTGGATTAGTTAATATTGCTCCTTCAAACAATGGCAATATAGTTTTTAAGAACACCGGATTCGGTATCTCTGCTGGATACCGTTTTTAATTTAGTGCCATCTCTAATTCAGGGATGGCATTTTCAATACTACCAAGTTCTATTTTTTAGATTTCTCTTTTAACTTCTTTATTTTTTCAGGATCAACATCCGTAACAATGGTAAAAATTCCTGATTTAACCGCGTTCAACCAATAATTGAATATTGAAAAGTTTTTCTTTCTCTCGTAGGAAATCTTTCCTTTTTTAAACTCCCCTTTACTTGCATCCTCTTTTTTGTTATCATCCCTTAAAAAAGCATTAGCAATAAATGTCTTTAGCTTAGATTCCTTTTCAGGATCCTTTTTTGACATAACTTCTGCCCTTAGATTTTCATATTCCATATCAAGAATTCCGGTAGCTTTATTTTTATCGGCATTCATTTCAAAATTTACCCTTTTAATAAATCCACTTTTCATTCTGAATTTTGCAAGTGGTTCCAAAAACTGGTTCAATAATGGTGCTGGAATCGATTGAACATTCCCTTTTAAAGTAAATTTATCCATTTTGCTTCTTATTTCTGCCTTATAATGAATATCCAGTTTAACACTATCTAACAAATCGGCTTTTGCATTCATAATAAGGTCGGGATGGTTTTTAATATAATTTGAGTCTGTACTAAAATTATCAATACTTGACTCTATGTGAGTAAAACTTACCTTCCCGGAACCATTTGAAACTTCCTCTTCGTAATTTACTTTACCATTTTTAATTGTGATAATGGGTACAGTTAATACCTGTTTGCTGTTTCGAAGAAAATAAGTCGGCATTGGTTTTACAACGTAGGGTTCCCTGGGTTTCCTTTTGTCCCTATAAACATCAAACTCAGGATGGTCTACGATCATTTCATCCAGTAGAATCCCTTTGTCGTAATACCAATTTTTCCAGTTGATATTATTAAAGAATATACTTTTAGTCTTGAATAGGATCCAATCAGTTTGATATTTATTTTTCTCATTGAATTCCTTTTTCCCTTGTTTGTTTTCAAGTTTTACACCATGAAGTTGGACGGTAGAAAATCCTTCAACAGAAAGAGAATCAATGGTTAAGTTATAATCACTATGGTCTGCAACATATGTAACTACTTTTTTTCGAGCCCAGGTGCTTACCATAGATTTTAGCCATGGAGCAAATAAAAAACCAGCCACTAAAAAAAGAACTATGACTATTAAAAAAATCAATACACCACTAAGTCTTTTCTTCTTCTTCTCCATCGCAATAAAAATATCAATAATTAAAATTCAGTTATTTATCACCAGAATGATGCCATTAGAAAATCAGAAATCAGGTGTTGTTAATCATTAAAAGTAAGTCTTCTTTTTTATTTGCCTCTTTAATGCTCTTGTCCTTTCTCCACCTTAGGATTCTGGGAAACCTTAATGCAACGCCTGATTTATGTCGGGGTGATGGGTTAATTCCTTCAAAAGCAATTTCAAAAACCAAACCTGGTGTCACGCTTCTAACCGGACCGAACTTATCAATCGTATTTTTCTTGACCCAACTATCGACCTCCACAAGTTCTTTATCGGTAAGGCCGGAATAAGCTTTTGTAAAAGGAACAAGTTCTTCGCCATCCCAAACGGCAAAGGTGTAATCAGTATAAAGATTTGCCCTTCTTCCATGCCCGCGTTGTGCATAAAGCAAAACTCCATCTATAGTGAGCGGATCTATTTTCCATTTCCACCATTTACCTCTTCTCCTACCCGATTCATATTGGCTATCTTTATGTTTCAACATCAAACCTTCACACAAATAATCCCTTGATTCTAACCTTAAAGCTATAAGCTCATCGTAAGTTGAGCATTTATATATTGGCGAAATTTTTACAATTGATTCACTATCAGGATTTTTGCTTTTCAATTCATTTACCAAAAGTTCTAAAAAATTTCTTCTTTCAAGCATTGATTTTGTTCTGATGTCCTCGCCTTTATATTCCAAAAGATCGTAGCACATGATGGATAAAGGAGCTTCAGTCAGGTATTTTTTGGTAACATTTTTCCGCCCAATCCTCGTTTGCATTACATGAAAAGGCATTGGCAAGCCATCTTTAAAAGGCAAAATTTCTCCATCTATTACGGTTCCATCCGGAAGCAAATCTTTTAATATTTCAAATTCCGGGAATTTTTCTGTCATCAGGTCTTCTCCTCTTGACCAAACAAAGAGCTGGCCTTGCCTGACAATAATCTGGCCTCTTATCCCATCGTACTTTCTCTCAATTTGCCATTCCTCTAAATTTCCCAGTGTTGCAATTTCACCTTCCCACTGATAGGCCAGGTAAAAAGGATAAGGCTTTGAAATATCATCACCAATATTTTCTTCGATCAACAACTTATCTAATGTAGTAGTATTTGGGTTCCAGTCACCCATAAGTCTATGAGCGACAACGTTTTCTACCAATTTGAATCTTCTCGCCAAACCTTTTACAACCAATTGCTGTGAAACTCCAACCCGGAAGCTTCCGGTAATTAATTTATTGAAAACCAAGCGCTCTGCAGTATCCATCTCGCTCCAGATGCGCTGAATTGTGGCTTTTTTAACTGCCTCCTCCAGGGATTCAAAAGATTTTAACAAGTCCATTATTCCAGTTAAAGTATAATCAGACATGGCTATAGGCGCTGGTAATACCAAAGTAATTGTCTCTGCAAGATCACCAACTATATGGTACGACTCAATGAAGATCCAGGAGGGAAGAGCAGACATTTCCTGTGCCCAAGCAATAAGTTCAGCTGTTTTTATAGTTCTTTTGGGTTTGCGACCAGTTAACAATGCTACTGCCCAAAGAACATCTTCCTGATTGGCGCTATGAAAATATTCCGCTAATGCCTCAATCTTGGCGTTGGTTTTCGTGGTCTGGTCGAGAGTAGTATATAAATCAGCGAATTTCTTCATTTTCAGCTTCTTTTTCTCCTTCAGTTAGTCCTTCGTTCAATCCTTCTCCTTCATAAAGAGTATCTACTTCTACAGCATTTAATTGGTATTCTTCTCTTAACCATTTGGCAAATAGCGGTTTATAACCATGAGTAACATAAATATTTTCTGCTCCGGTTTCTTTTATTGCAATATTGAGATCGTCCCAATCTGCGTGGTCTGACAATACAAATCCTCTGTCAGCACCTTTTCGCCTGCGGGTTCCACGCAATTGCATCCAGCCACTACAGATGCCAACCGAATAAGGATCAAATCTTCTCAACCATGGACTTCCAAGTGCGGAAGGTGGTGCAACTACAACACTACCAAGATATTCTGATTTAGAAGACACTTGGTAAGTTCTTTTATACAGGGGAAGAATGATTCCTTCCTTTAACATTAAGTCATTGATATTTGCTACAGCTCCATGCACAAAAATATTTCCTATAGCAGGATCTAAATGATGGAGAATGCGCTGCGCTTTGCCTAAAGTATACCCGATAAGCAAACTTACTTTACCTTCATCCTTGTTCTTTTTCCACCAGGCATTAATGTCACCATGGACTTTTTCAGGTTTAGGAAAATGATATATAGGAAGGCCAAAAGTAGACTCCGTTACAAAATGGTGACATTTTACCGGTTCAAATGGCGTAGAAATTCCATCAATCTGAAGTTTATAGTCACCAGATGCAACAGCAATCTCACCTTTATATTCCATCCGTATTTGTGCCGAACCTGGAATATGACCAGCTGGATGCAGACTGAATTTCATCCCATTAATATCAAATTCCTCACCATATTCCACTCCCTGGACAGAAACATCTCCCAATCTTAATTTGAGGATGGGAACGCTTAAATGATGTGCAAGATAATGGTCACTTCCAAACTTGGCATGGTCAGAATGGGCGTGGGTAATAATTGCCTTTTTTACAGGTTTCCAGGGATCAATGTACACATCGGCATGGGGAACGTAAATACCAAATGGATCGAATTTGAGCAAAATAGCTTTTTTGAGAAATAGTTAAATGATTGTGCCATTTCTATCAGCTTAACTTATTGCAGTGAAATTTGTTCATGTTCTAAAATAAAAAATGCCACAACTAAAAGTTGTGGCATTTCTGAGTAAATAAGCTTATTAAACTTTAAATCCTTGTATTTGTACTCCAACGTTTATATCCATTCTGATATAATGTAGCTGATCCGGTGTTTTCAACTTTTAAGAATCCACCAGGGTACATGGAGGTCCATGTTTGCCAGTAATTTCTATTATTGTTATCATACATTACCAAGTTGCCGTTTTTCTCCATAACTAGTTGAGTAATAGGTTTGCCGTTTGTTCTGGAGTTCCAAAGGGCAATGGTACTGCTTTTATACAAAACGAGATTGCCATCATTTTGCAATGCTAATTTCAAATTCCCATCAGGAGATTGTAAATATTGGCCGCTGGTCATTCTCTCGCCCGAATATAAGATACTCTTTACAGTACTGGCAAATGGATATCTCTGCCCAATAAAGAATTTATCTGTTTCTGATAAAGCATAATTGTTTCCTGCACTAAAACCATCTGTTGTAAAAGAAGCAGGAACCGCATACATCATAATAGATAATTTATCAAAAGCAGTGTAATTTGTTTGAGAAGCACTGAATTTGAAGAATACATTATTGTCAACATCTGCTCTTGTCCAATAGTTCGGTGCACCGGTGTAATAATTATAAACTACTTCTTTATTCCAGTTTATATTCTGGGCAGGGCTGGACTGTTCATGGATCAATCCTAAAGCATGTCCAAATTCATGAAGTGCTGTCCTTTGAATTTCTGCATCGGAAGTATTGGCATCGAACCAGCCAAAATTCATTGTCGCTTCATTTTGATCAGGTATTCTCTGGCAATCTGTTCCAAAGTATGACCAGGAACCTTGATCTCCCTGATATTTAAATGCTATTCGAATATCTGATTGCTCAGTAGCCGTGACATAAGCGAATTTCAGATTTGCATAAGATAACCAGGTCTTTACAGTGTTTTTTACTCTTTCCTGTAATACAACATCTCCATTAAGAAATTTAATTCTGATTGTTTGTCCGGGTTGCCACTGTGAACTTGTGTAAATAGCTGCTTCAGATCTTTGCTGCGCTTCGGGCAAATGTTTTTCTACGCAGGCATGCATATCTGATTGTTTGTTTGGTGGTGATGGTTCTATTACTTGTGGTGTTGGACTGTCGGCTTCTTTATTTTTACATGAAGTAAATATAAGTCCACTCAATAG
>JACMRH010000339.1 GCA_014376535.1 Cytophagales bacterium
TAAAATCTCAATTGATCTAAAAGGAGATGAAGGCCGGATAGTATCATGTTTTACTTTTAATTTATCACCTAAAGAATATCTATCATTATTGGTTACTTTAATCTCAATATCAATACCAGCTAATACAGTATCAACATCAGTTACAGTAATTACCGCTTTCGCATAATATATTTTTGCTGTATCAGTTTCTGTACAACCTGCTTTTGTAACGCTCCATACAAATCTGTTCGCATCTTTTCCTTTCAATGAGTCATATGGCAGAAGGTTTGAAACAGTTGTTTTCATGCTTTGAGGAGTGTTTACACTTGCAAATCCCTGCGATTTCCAACTACCCTTTGCAAGATTGTCTTTAAGTACAGCTTTTAAAGATATTTGACCATTATCAATACAAATGCTTGTGTCACGTCCTGCGTTGGCAGTAAAAGATATTAGTTTAAGAGAATCTTTTGTGGAACAACCATCCAGGTTTTTAACATTCAAAACATAAATGCCAGAATCTTTCAAGGCTGGATTAGATTTCTGTGAGACAGCCTTGCCGTTTTTAAACCAATTAAAGGTGAGTTCTGAAGTATCAGGAAGGTTTAAATATTTTGGTTTTATTGGGTTGCCACTGCAAATCACACTATCAGCCTTTAACAACTTGATATTGACAGCATTAGGATTACTAAGAATAAAGCTTGTATCTATTCCGCATCTAGTTTGATTATCAGTAATTGTAATATCGTATTTTCCCACTCCAAGTCCAGGATTGCTTGCTTTATTCAGGGTTTTGGAAACCGTAAATCCAACCGGAGGGTTTGTAAATAGGTTAATTGATCCAGCATTGCTGCAGGTTGGCTGAACTATGCTGGCATTTACCTTGAAGGATGCCTTTCCTAGTAAAATTACAGAATTCTTTTTTGTGCAATTACCAAGCGTGATAAGAAATGTATATTTCCGTGCATCCAGATTTTGTGTGAAAACACTCTTAATTGTATCTCCCGAAAAGCCATAACTGGCAATAGGACTAATAGTCAGGCTACCATTTGAGCCACCACAGTCTGGTTGGACAATAGTTTTTGTATAATCAAACTTACTGAAATCGGTTAAGGTAAATGAAGTATCCACCACGCAGAAACTTGAATTCTCCCGAACAGAAACTGTATAATTCCCTTCACCTAATAAATTGTTAGAAAAGGATTTTAATGTGCCCCCAAGAATGGTATAACCATTACTGGGGAATAAATAAATACTTCCATTTTTCTTATAACAGGATGGTGGGCTGATCTCTGTACCTATTGTAAACGGTCTTTTAATAAGTGTTGTAACACTATCAGCAAGCAGGGTTGATTTTAAACAAGTCCCAGTTGAAAGAACACTCACTTTTACCAGACTATTTTTACTAAGAGTGTCTATACTAAAGGTTTTTCCAGTGCCATTTTGTACAAGGTTGCCATTTATAAACCATTTAAAAATTGAACCTGCCAATATATTTTCATCTGATACCGAATAATTGACCGTAACATTTTTACAGACAATGCTTTTAGATTGGCTTAATTTCAAAACCGGATTATTGTTAATTTTCAATATTACACTGTCTGAAACAGTTTTGCACTTATCCTGATTGGTCCTGATGACTTTATAATTTCCTGCTTTTGAAGCTGGATAATTTTGAGCTCTACCGAAATTGTCTGTCAGTTGTCCATTAGATAAGTACCATTGGTCTTGTCCGGAAACAAAATTTGTAATGCTGATA
>JACMRH010000340.1 GCA_014376535.1 Cytophagales bacterium
AATGCCTATAACCTCCTTGGGGTTTATGCTGTTGGTGTTTTGCTTGGGGAAGAACCAGATGAAGTATTAGCGAAACTTTCTGCATTGGAAGGCGCCCGGGGCCGATTTGAACAATTTATTTCCAAAGATAAAATTACAGCCATAATTGATTACGCACACACGCCTGATGCTTTGGAAAATGTGCTTCAGACAATTCAGGAATTGCGTTCAGGCAAAGAACAAATAATTACCGTGATAGGATGTGGCGGGAACAGGGATGCCACTAAAAGACCAATTATGGCACAAATAGCAGCAAAATTCAGCGACAAGGCTGTCTTGACTTCCGATAATCCAAGAAATGAAGAGCCAACTGAAATTTTAAACCAAATGGAAGCAGGTTTAAAGCTAGCCGATAAGAAAAAGACACTGACGATTGTTGACAGGAAAGAAGCAATTAAAACAGCATGCATGCTGGCAAAACCTGGAGACATTATCCTGATTGCCGGCAAAGGGCATGAAGACTACCAGGAAATTAAAGGAGTAAAGCATCCTTTTGACGATAAAAAGATTGTGACAGAATATCTGAAATAATATGAAAGAAAAGGATTTAAAAAAAGTACCCATCATGGATTTGTTTGAGCAGCTGATAAGCTCAGGTGAAACAGTGAGTATCATTGAAGCCATTAAAAAAGAACGGGGCAACGATCAGGTTATCGATTCAAGGTCAAAAGAATTAGAAAACAGACAGGATATCTTAAAAAACCTTCCTGGAAATAAAATTAAGGGGGATAAAAACGAATAAGTATGCTTTACTACTTTTTTGAATATCTGGAACAACATTTCGATTTTTTCGGGGCAGGTGTATTTCAATACATTTCCTTCCGGGCATCTATGGCCATGGTATTTTCATTGCTCATTTCATTGATCTATGGAAAAAAATTAATCAATTTTTTAAGGAAAAAACAGGTTGGAGAATCAGTTCGTGAACTTGGATTGGCCGGACAAGTAGAAAAAACGGGAACTCCGACAATGGGTGGAATAATGATCCTGATTTCCATCATAATACCAACCTTATTATTTGCAAGATTGAGCAGTGTCTACATCATCATTTTATTGATCGCAACTGTTTGGATGGCGATTGTAGGTTTTATTGACGATTACATTAAGGTTTTCAAGAAAAACAAGGAAGGACTACATGGTAAATTTAAAATTATTGGTCAGATCGGCATCGGGATTGTTGTAGGGCTTATTCTCTATTTCAACAAGTTCGTGGTAGTGAGAGAATATGTACATGGCGATTCAGGTTTTGTCTCACTTACGCGGGTTTCTTCCTTTTATCATGATGTGAAATCCATGATCACTTCTATTCCTTTTCTAAAGGACAATGAATTTGATTATAATCTTATTCTTGGCTGGTTAAATCCGGATTACACCTGGGCGGTATATGTTCTGGTAGTTGTTTTTATCATAACAGCAGTTTCTAACGGAGCAAATATTACAGATGGAATTGACGGTTTGGCTGCAGGAACATCAGCTATAATAGGTCTGACCCTGATGATTTTAGCATATCTGTCAGGAAATGCCATTTTCGCTGATTATCTGAACATCATGTACATTCCCAATTCCGGGGAGCTTGTTATTTACTGTGCAGCTTTTACCGGAGCCTGCATTGGTTTCCTTTGGTACAACTCTTATCCTGCCCAGATTTTTATGGGTGACACAGGAAGTTTAATGTTAGGTGGCTGTATTGCCACAATGGCCTTGTGTTTAAGAAAAGAGCTTTTGATCCCGGTACTATGCGGAATATTTCTGATTGAAAACCTGTCAGTGATGCTTCAGGTAAGCTATTTCAAATATCAAAAGAAGAAACATGGAATAGAATATGCACGCGCAAACAGGTTATTCAGAATGTCACCACTTCATCATCATTATCAAAAAGGAGGTTTCCATGAATCCAAAATTGTTATTCGTTTTTTAATCTTAGGAGTACTCTTGTCCATTGTAACCTTAGCAACTTTAAAACTAAGATAGTCAATATGAAAGATTTCAAAAACATCATCATTCTAGGGTCCGGCGAAAGCGGGACGGGAGCCGCGCTTTTGGCGAAGGCTCAGGGATTTGATGTTTTTGTTTCTGACTCCGGAGAAATAGCTCAAAAGCACAAAGAAGAACTAATTAAAAATCTTATTCCTTTTGAAGAAGGTGCCCACACCTGGGAAGTAATTGCTGATGCTGATCAAATTATAAAAAGCCCAGGAATTCCTGACAAAGCTGAGATCATGAAAAAGATCTATGCTAGTGGCATTCCGGTTATTTCTGAAATAGAATTTGGATTTCAATATTCAATAGGAAAAATAATTGCAGTTACTGGCAGCAATGGAAAAACTACTACAACTAGTTTAATCTACCATATTCTCAAAGAAGCAGGATTTAAGGTTGGGCTTGGTGGAAATATCGGTGAAAGCTTTGCTCGGAAAGCCATTGACAACCCTTATGATGTTTGGGTGTTGGAACTAAGCAGCTTTCAGCTTGATCATTGTTTTACATTTAGACCAGACATTTCTGTTTTAATGAATATCACCCCTGACCATCTGGATAGGTATGAATATAAATTTGAAAATTATATAGATTCTAAATTCAGAATTATTCAGGCGCAACAACCTGAGGATAAGTTTATTGTTTTCACAGACAACGAACCAATAGTTTCAGAATTACAGAAAAGAGCAATAAAGCCTCAAATTTTACCAATATCTCTTGTTCAGCAACCTGTCACTGGTGCATGGCTGGATAATAAATCTCTCATTGTCAATGCCGGCAAACAAAGCGTGGTTGTTCCTTTAGACAAAATAGCTATTCAGGGAAAACACAATATGTTGAATGCAATGGCTTCCATTACTGCTTGTTTAGAAGCAGGAGTTCCAGCTGATAAAATCCTGGAAGGCTTACAAACTTTCAAACCAGTAGAACACCGCCTCGAGCCAGTAGCAGACATAGAAGGAATTCATTTCATTAACGACTCCAAAGCAACCAATGTAGATTCTGTATTCTATGCTCTTGACAGCATGAAAACTCCCGTAATCCTGATTGCAGGCGGTGTTGATAAGGGAAATGAATACAGTCAGATTGAAGAACTGGTAAAGAAAAAAGTTAAGCTCCTAGTTTGCATGGGCAAGGACAATTCAAAGCTACTTGCCTATTTCGACGGAAAAGTGGAAATAAAAGAGACAAGCTCGATTGAACAGGCTGTGGCTATTGCATTTAATTCTGCAAAGAAGGGAGATACAGTATTGCTATCACCGGCTTGTGCCAGCTTCGATTTGTTTAAAAATTACGAGGATCGTGGAAAGCAATTCAAACAACAGGTAGGAAACTTAAAAGCTATAAGCTCTATATAATGCAGGCAACAGCAAATAGCAATCTCAAACAGCAATTTGAAAAATATTTCAAAGGAGATCCAGTTATATGGTTCGTGGTTTTCACGCTGGCTATTTTGTCGGTACTGACTGTTTACAGTGCTGCCGGGACCTTGGCCTTTAAAAAGCATCATGGCAATACCGAATACTTCCTGATCAAGCAATTGATTTTTGTGGGTATCTCATTGTTTGTGATGTGGTTAGCGCATTTGGTAGACTATCGTTACTATTCTAAAATCTCCCGATTTGCACTTTTGGTTTCAGTTCCCTTCCTGTTATTTTCATTCTTTTTCGGTTCAAAAATCAATGATGCTTCCAGATGGCTAACAATTCCAATTATCAATCAAACTTTTCAACCATCTGACTTGGCTAAGTTTGCCTTGATTGCCAACCTGGCGGCTATGCTGGCAAAGCATCAATCAGACATTGAAGACATAAAAAATGCCTTGATCCCGATGCTTTTATGGTGCGGGGCCATTTGCGGATTAATTGCTTTAAGTAACATGTCCACCGCGATGATGATGTTCGCAACCTGCCTTCTATTAATGTACATCGGCCGGGTTCCATTGAAATACCTGGCCATGCTGATGTTGATCGGAATTCTGGCAATAAGCTTGGCCCTCGCGTTTGGACAAAGACTTGGAACATTCACTAACAGGATTAAATCTTTCCTTGATCCACAGGAAGTTCCATTTCAGTTAGAGCAATCTTACATCGCCATTTCAACGGGAGGAATTACGGGAAAAGGTCCGGGGAACAGTACCCAACGCAATTTCCTACCTCACCCATATTCAGATTTTATATTCGCCATCATTATAGAAGAATATGGATTGATCGGTGGAGTTGGTGTTCTGGCTCTTTACCTGATGCTACTTTATCGGGGTATGATTACCGTTGCAAACAGCCAGGGAGCATTTGGAGGATTGCTCTCCGCCGGCCTCTGTTTTCTCATTGTGATCCAGGCATTGATCAATATGGGTGTAGCTGTTGGATTAGGACCTATTACCGGATTACCCTTGCCTTTACTAAGCATGGGAGGAACATCTTTGTTGTTTACAGGTATTTCCATTGGAATTATCCTGAGTGTAAGCAGAGGTGAAAGAACAGAAACTGTAGCATGAGGAGGATAAAAGTTAAACGACTCATACAATAAGAATTATGTCAGAACAGACTAAAAATATAGAAACTGAATTTTCAAGGCTAGAAACCTTGAAGGTAATTATATCTGGTGGCGGGACCGGCGGCCATATTTACCCGGCCATTGCTATTGCCAATTCCCTAAAGGAAATGGTACCCTCTGCTGATATCCTTTTTGTAGGGGCGCAGGGAAGAATGGAAATGGAGAAAGTGCCTGAAGCAGGATACAAAATCAAAGGATTGTGGATTAGTGGTTTTCAGAGGAGTTTGTCTTTGAAAAACCTCCTTTTCCCTATCAAGCTTTTGTACAGTATGTATGCTGCTAAAAAGATCGTAACCGAATTTAACCCGGATATAGTAGTGGGTGTAGGAGGTTATGCAAGCGGACCGACTTTGAAAGCAGCCCAGCAAAATAATATACCTACTATTATCCAGGAGCAAAACTCATATGCTGGTGTTACAAACAAACTTTTGGCAGAAAAAGTAACTTCTGTTTGTGTTGCCTATGAAGGCATGGAGAAATATTTTGCTGAAGACAAAATCATTTTCACAGGAAATCCTGTTCGAAAAGACATTTTAAACCTTCAGGGAAAAAGAGAAGAAGCAGCTAAGTTCTTCAAACTAGACCCTAACAAAAGAACAATCCTGGTCATTGGTGGAAGCCAGGGAGCAAGAACCATTAATGAAAGTATTGATGAAGGTTTTGATAAACTCATTTACAAAGGCATTCAGCTGATCTGGCAAACTGGTAAAACCTATTACCCAATCGCAAAAAAGACCGATTTTCGCCATCAGACTAGCCTGGTCCGGATTTATGAATTTATTAAACAAATGGATCTTGCCTATTCAATGGCTGATGTGGTTGTTTCCCGCGCCGGTGCTTTGTCCATCTCGGAATTATGCCTGGTTAGAAAACCAATCATCCTGGTGCCTTCTCCAAATGTGGCTGAGGATCATCAAACAAAAAATGCACAGGCTTTAGTGGAGAAAGGTGCAGCCATTATCGTCAGGGACCATGAAGCTTATGGAAAATTGGTGATCAAAGCCATGGAGCTTTTGAATGATGAGGAACTGAAAACTAAGCTTATCACCAATATTGGATCTTTGGGAAGGCCAAATGCTGCTTATGATATTGCTATTCAGGTTTTGAAATCAGCCGGCAAATTCCATCTGGCTAAACCTGTGGCTGCATTTGAGAATATTCAACCAGCAGTAGTTGAGAATATTCAATCTACCATTACTACTCAAAGTGAGAAAACCGAAGAACTAAAAACTCCTCAACCTGTCAAAACCAAAAAAGCAGAATCTAAAACTGGAACTGGTTCTCAAATTGAAAATAAAGAATTCACAGGCCAGGAGAAATTCAGCCATGTATATCTGATTGGTATTGGCGGAATAGGAATGAGTGCATTGGCCAGATATTTCAAAGGAGTAGGTTATGAAGTGGCTGGTTATGATAAAACCTCCACGGATTTAACAAAAGCTCTTGAGGATGAAGGTATTGCTGTACACTATGACGATAATGTAAAAATGGTCCCAACCGAATTTAAGGTTAAGGACGATACTTTGATTGTCTATACCCCGGCAATTCCCGACAACATGTGGGAGCTGAATTATTTCCGTCATAATGGATTTAATGTGGTAAAACGTTCCCAGGTTTTAGGGGTTCTTTCGAAAGGTAAATACACCATAGCTATCGCAGGTACGCACGGAAAAACGACCACCTCAACAATGGTCGCACATTTGCTTCAATCTGCAGGAAGAACAAACAGTGCTTTTTTAGGGGGTATCAGTGCTAATTATAAAAGCAATATCATCATAGGCAGCAATGATGGGGCAATGGTTGTGGAGGCAGATGAATATGACAGATCATTTCTGACCTTAGAACCTGACATTGCCATCATTACCAGCACAGACGCTGACCATCTTGACATTTATGAAAATCATGCAGCAGTCATCGATGCATTCAAACAATTTGTTGGCAAGATCAAAAAGGGAGGTACGTTAATCTGCAAAGCAGGCTTAAACCTAAAACCTAAACAAGGAGTAAAACTTCTGGACTATGGCACACCAGAAAGCAAATGCAGGGCTGAAAATATCAGAATTGAGAATGGGTTGTTCACCTTCGATTACGTTTCTCCAACAGCCTCCATCCCAAATCTTGAATTAAAGGTTCCAGGTTTCCATAATGTTGAAAACGCGGTCGCTGCAATCACGGTTGCGCTTCATCAACAAGTAAAACCAGAGCAAATAGTAGAAGGGATCAAAACTTTCGCTGGTGTAAAAAGACGTTTCGAATACATCGTAAAAACTGATAAGCTGGTTTACATTGATGATTACGCCCACCACCCAGCCGAGCTTGAAGCATTATTGACTTCTGCAAAAGCCCTTTACCCTGATCGCAAAGTAACAGTGGTGTTTCAGCCGCACTTGTTTAGCAGAACCAAAGATTTTGCTAAAGAATTTGGCACAAGCCTGTCCATAGCAGATGAAGTTTTCTTGCTTGATATTTATCCAGCAAGAGAAGCCCCTATTCCGGGAGTAACTTCAGAATTGATTTTGGAATCAGTAAAAGCAGCATCAAAAAGACTTTGCTCAAAAGCAAACCTGATCAACATTTTATCAGACATAGAAACTGATGTTTTAATCACTGCCGGGGCAGGAGACATAGACAAATTTGTAGAACCTATAAAAGAACTATTACTTAAAAAGTTGACAGTTAACAGTTGACGGTTTACCGTTCATTCTTGATACTCGATACTACATACTTGATACTAATTTGATACTAAATACTAACATAAAGACCCTTATCCAGATCAGCATCGCAATCGTGATTTTGCTGGGCTTGTTTGGCTTTGCCAACAGCAAGCAAGGGGATATGCGTGTGGTAAAAGCTGATGTCTACGTGAAACAGGCGTACGACAACTATTTTATTGACGAAAAGGATGTGATGGCTTTGATGACAATAAAAGGAACAGAGGTGTTGGAAGAAGAAGCTTTCAAAAAATTGAGCTTTAAGGAATTGGAGAAAAGAATCAAAGAAAATCTGTTTGTAGAAGATGTACAGGTTTACAGAGATGTGAAAGGGAATCTATATGCCAAAGTGGTTCAGAGAAAGCCCATTTTCCGAATCGCAAGATCTTATGGAAAAGACTTTTATGTGGATACTTATGGAAACATTTTTCCAATATCTGATAAATTCACTGCACGCGTGCTTATAGCAGACGGCCCTTATATGAACAAGCTGCTGAGCAAAGGATTCAAAAAGGATTCTACCAATAAAAATTACCTGGAATTCATTAAAAAAGTAGAAAACGACAAGTTCCTCAATTCCCAGATCCACCAGATAAGTGTGGACAATCTGGGTAGAATTAACATGTACCAGCAGGTTGGATCCCAGGTTATTGAATTTGGCTACCCCGATAAGTTTATGGAGGCTAAATTCAAAAAATTAAAAGTGTTCTACGAGCGTATCCTACCTGCAAAAGGATGGAATGCTTATAAACGAGTGAATTTGAATTACGAAAACCAGATAGTATGTGAGTAGTACTGAGTACTTAGTATTGAGTATTGAGACAGACGGAAATGAGACCTAGAAATATAATTGACAGAATTTTAAATAAGAAAGAAGAAATCAAAGACAGTAAAACCCTAAAGAAGATGGATAAAGATAAAATTGTAGTCGGACTGGATATTGGTACTACCAAGATCTGCGCAATAGCAGGCCGCAAAAATGAGTTCGGAAAGCTTGAAATTCTCGGCATGGGAAAAGCTGTTTCAGAAGGTGTAACACGTGGCGTTGTTACCAATATTGACCGCACGGTCGAGGCTATTCAAAAAGCCATTTTTGAAGCTGAAGAGCAGGCAGGAATTGACATTACTGAAGTGAACGTAGGTATTGCCGGTCAGCATATCCGCAGTGCGCAACATCATGGCGTGATCATGAGAAGCAACCCTCAGAATGAAATTAATGTAGAGGATATCAGAAGGCTATCTGAAGACATGTTTAAAATTGTAATCCCTCCGGGAAATGAAATTATACATGTAATGCCACAGGATTACACTATAGATTATGAAGCAGGTGTTAAAGATCCTGTGGGAATGGCCGGTGCAAGAATGGAAGCAGATTTTCACGTCATCACAGCACACACAAGTGCCATTGCAAACATCAACAAATGCGTGCGTAAAGCAGGTTTAGAAGTTGTGGAGCTTGTTTTAGAGCCTTTGGCATCTTGCTTATCTGTTTTGGAAGAGGATGAAAAAGAAGCTGGTGTTGTTTTGGTTGACATTGGCGGTGGTACAACAGATGTTGCCATTTTCTATGAAGGTATCATTCGTCACACCGCGGTAATTCCATTCGGTGGAAATATCATTACAAACGACATTAAACAAGGTTGTATGGTAATGCACAACCAGGCTGAACAATTGAAAGTTAAGTTTGGCCGTGCCATTGCAGGTGAAGCCAATACCAATGAAATCATTTCTATCCCGGGATTAAGAAACAGAATTCCTAAAGAAATCTCTATCAAAAATCTTGCTCATATAATTGAAGCAAGAATGGAAGAAATCATTGAACTGGTTCATTCGGAAATTATTCAATCTGGCCTAGATGGTAGATTGGCTGGTGGAATTGTATTGACAGGTGGTGGATCTCAAATGCAAAGTTTGAAGCAGCTTTTTGAATACATGACCGGAATGGACGCCAGAATTGGTTATCCAAACGAGCATTTAGGCAAAGGAAAAGTAGATGCAGTTAAAAGCCCGATGTACGCAACATCAGTTGGATTGGTACTGGCTGGGTTCCAGGCGCTTGATTACAGAGAAAATTTGTACAACGAAAAAAGTACAAGTAACATGTACAAAACAGCCCCTAAAAAGGAAAATGTGATTTCAAACAAAATGAACTTCGGAAGCTCAAGTTTCTTTGTAAACATTCTTGAAAGAACAAAAGGAATGCTAATGGACGACTTTAACGATAAAAACGGATATTAAACAACGATGAGTTATGAGTGATGAGTGATGAATAAGGTCACCATGATTCGAACTCAGCATTTATAACTCATAATTTATAACTCATAATTATTAAAGACATGCAAGACACAATGTATTCCTTCGACATCCCCGCGGTGTCAAAATCCATCATCAAGGTGATTGGAGTTGGAGGTGGGGGCTGCAATGCAGTGAACCACATGTATAACCAAGGCATTAAAGACGTAGAATTTATTATCTGCAATACAGATGCTCAAGTACTTAAAACGAGTCCTGTACCAAATAAGTTACAAATAGGTACCAGTCTTACCAAAGGATTAGGAGCTGGAACAAATCCTGAAATTGGAAGAAGTGCAGCACTTGAAAGCCGCGATGAAATTCGCGAAAAACTTTACGGAAGTACCGAAATGGCCTTTATTACTGCAGGTATGGGAGGTGGTACAGGAACAGGTGCGGCTCCGGTTATTGCTAAAATAGCCAAGGAAATGGACATCCTTACTGTAGGGATTGTGACAATGCCTTTTTCTTTCGAAGGAAAGAAAAAAAGAGACCTGGCGGAAAAAGGAATTGCAGAGTTAAAAGAATATTGCGATACAGTTATCATCATCATGAATGATAAAATCCGTGAGATATTTGGAAACACTAGTCTATTCGCTGCTTTTTCTCATGCAGACAATGTACTGACTGCAGCCGCAAAATCTATTGCAGAGATCATTACAATGCCAGGGATCCTAAATATTGACTTTGCAGATGTGAAAACTGTAATGCAAAATTCTGGTGCTGCAGTAATGGGTGCCGCAGTTGCAAGCGGAAAGGAAAGAGCAAAACAAGCGGCCGAAGAAGCACTGCATTCTCCTCTGTTAAATAATACCGATATCAAAGGAGCTCAAAAAATATTGGTGTCTATTATGGGATCAAATATGGAATCCATTACAATGGATGAGTTTGTTCAGATAAATGACTATTTCCAGGAAATGGCTGGTGAAGATGCCAACTTAAAATGTGGTATCAGTGTAGATGAAACTTTGGGTGAATCTATCAGGGTAACAGTAATTGCAACTGGTTTTGCAACAGCATTTGACAAAGTTTATTCTGAAGAACCAGTTAGAAAGGTAATTGACCTGAATTCTAGTAAACCTATTTCTCCGGCAGAACCAAAAGTAGAGTTTCAATATGTACAACCACAATTGTTTGTCACCAAATCTGTAGAACAACATGTGTTTGTTCCCGAAAATCCGGTTTATCAGGAACAAAGATATCCTGAGCCAGTTCAAAAGGTAGAAGAAAATTTGGAGCAAAATGAGGTGGAAATTGACTTTACTATTCCTGCCCCGAACCAAATCAGTTTGTTTGAGAGTAATAAAGTAGCCCATAAGCCTACCGAAAACATGGAACTGGACGACAGCAAAAGAGATTTGCTGAAAAGACAGGCTATGGACAGGAAAAACCTGCTTCAAAATACAACCATGTGGAGCATGAATGCCCAGGAATTTAAAGACAGACTTGAAGTTCCTGCTTATATGCGTAAAAAAGTTGACCTGGAAGATGTTCCACATTCATCTGAAAGAAACATTTCAAGGTTCAATTTAAATGAAGAAAGCGAGATTATGGGAAACAATAAGTTTCTCCATGATAATGTAGATTAATCCCCAAGCTGTAGACCAAACGGGGACATTTTTTGAGAATTTCATTTTTTGGCCGGCGTTATTTAGGGTTTCGTCGGCCGGTTTTAAAATACTAGTTGAAGTTGATAACTATCTATGTAAGTTGACAACGGTCGAAGACCTTGTCAATCTTTGGTGAACAAAAAGTCAATCCTTAACAAATCTTAATCTTAATTGTAAACTGAACATAAAAAAAAGGGAAAACTAAGTTTTCCCTTTTTTTATAAATCTAAACCTCTATTTCACAAGGAGATAATCCATTTTTTACTTTAATTTTAAAATACTGGCTTTGATATTTTTAAGAGCCTTTGTAAGATTCTCATCAGAAGCTGCAAATGAAATCCTGATAAAGCCTGGAGTTCCAAATGCATCTCCCGGAACAGTAGAAACGTGAGCATCGTTTAGAAGGTATAAACATAAGTCCATTGCTTCATTTATTTTTTGTCCACCTGGTGTCGTTTTGCCAAAGTAGGCCGACACATTTGGATAAAAATAGAATGCTCCCATGGGCAAATTGGTTTTTAAGCCTGGAATTTCTTTCAATAAACCATAAACTAAGTCTCTCCTTCTAAGAAAGGCTTTGTTCATTTCCATTGTAGGTTCCATTATTCCACCAATTGCAGCAACAGCTGCTTTTTGTGCAATAGAACATGTTGCTGAAGTTACCTGGCCTTGTAATTTGTCGCATGCATCGGCTAATGATTTTGGCGCAGCCATATAGCCAATCCTCCAGCCTGTCATAGCATATCCTTTAGAAACACCATTTACCAGAGCTGTGCGGTCTTTCATACCTTCGAAGCTTGCAATGCTAACATGTTTTTCGCCAAAGTTTATAAACTCATAGATCTCATCTGCAATCACATAGATATTGTCATGTTTTACAATTTCTGAAGCTATAGCTTTCAATTCCTTCTCTGTAAATACAGTTCCAGTAGGATTGCATGGTGAAGAAAACATCACCACTTTCGTTTTGCTGGTTATAGCAGATTTTAATTGTTCTATTGAAGCCTTGAAATCATTTTCTATACTTCCTTCAATCAATACAGGAACTCCTTCGGCTAGTTTTACTAATTCCGAATAACTAACCCAATATGGGGAATATATAATGACTTCATCTCCAGGATTTACAAGGCACAAAAGAGCGTTTGCAATCGATTGTTTTGCGCCTGTAGATACAACGATATTTTCAGGTTTGTATTCTAGGTTATTGTCTCTCTTTAATTTATCAACTATTGCAGTTTTAAGATCTGGAATACCAGCTACTGGTGTGTAAAAAGTAAACCCATCATCAATAGCTTTCTTAGCAGCATCTTTAATATGTTGTGGAGTTTGAAAATCTGGTTCACCAAAACTCAGGTTCACTACAGAAATTCCCTGGGCTGATAATTCCCTGGCCTTTTTAGCCATTCCTATCGTTGCTGATTCTTCTAACGCGTTTATTCGGTCAGACAGTGCTTTTAACGTTTCTGCTACTGCGCTCATGTTTTGTTTATTTTGAAACACACAAAAATAGTTAATAGTAAGTAGTTTTCTGTTGAAGAATTTCAGTCTTTTTTACTTGCACTAATATTTGCACCATTATCTTAGTAATTTTGACTTTCAATAATATTAATGAATACTGTCTTTAGTGAAGTTACCCCCTCTGAATTAGGTTTTTTTATGCCAGCTGAATGGCAAAAACAAGAAGCCATTTGGTTTTCATGGCCTTATAATGAAGAAACCTGGCCTGGATTATTTGATAGAATACCTGGTGTTTATGCCCAAATAGTGTTTCACCTAAGCCAGGATCAGATAGTGAAGATTAATGTAAGGGACGCTGATCATGAGAAAGCTGTTAAAAATATTTTATTAAAGGCCAACGCCAATTTAAATGCAGTAAAATTTTATCACATTCCAACAAATGATGCCTGGTGCCGGGACCACGGTCCTACATTTTTGATAAGGAACAATAATGGTTTGAATGAAAAAGCTATTATCAACTGGCAATTTAACTCCTGGGGTGGAAAGTATCCGTTCGAACTTGATAATGCTGTTCCGGAATCCATTTTAAAATTTGAAAATTACAAGTCTTTCAATCCCGGAATTGTGATGGAAGGTGGATCTATTGAAGTGAATGGAGCAGGTTCAGTTTTGACTACCAAAGCTTGTTTATTGAACCAAAACAGAAATTCACATTTAAGTCAATCTCAAGTTGAAGATTATCTGAAAGCTTATTTAGGAATAAATCAGGTTTTGTGGTTGGAAGATGGAATATCTGGAGACGATACAAACGGACATGTTGATGATTTAAGCCGGTTTGTAAATGAAAATACTATTGTTACCATAATGGAAGAAGATCCTTCCGATGAGAATTATAAAATTCTAAAGGAAAATATGCACCTTTTGAAAGGGATGAGAAACCTGAATGGTAAACCTTTCGATATTATTTCATTACCTATGCCAGAACCGGTAATACATCAAGGTGAAAGGCTTCCCGCGAGCTATGCCAATTTTCTAATTGCCAACAAGATTGTATTGGTGCCGGTTTTTCAGGATAAAAATGATAAGGTTGCATTGGATATTTTGCAGAAATGTTTTCCTGACAGAAAGATTATAGGGATAAATTGTAGAGACCTGGTTGCTGGATTAGGGACCTTGCATTGTATAAGTCAACAGGAACCTTTCGTTAGTATATAGTATTGAGTATCAAGTATCAAAATTTAACTCCTGTAATTAGAAAGTATGTTAAATAATTTGGCTGAAATTAACTCTAAAACTGGTGAAGGCGGTTTGGTTATAACCAAAGTAGATGATCTTTTAAATTGGGCCAGGTTATCCTCTATTTGGCCAATGGGGTTTGGGCTTGCCTGCTGTGCTATTGAAATGATGGCTACTTATGCTTCAGGATATGATTTAGATAGGTTTGGCGTAATCCCCAGGGCTAGCCCAAGGCAGTCTGATGTGATGATAGTGGCCGGGACTGTAACATTTAAAATGGCTGATCGGGTAAGAAGATTATATGATCAGATGCCAGAACCCAGATATGTTATTTCAATGGGTTCTTGCTCAAATTGTGGCGGACCATATTGGGAACATGGTTACCATGTAGTAAAGGGTGTGGATAGAATTATCCCAGTTGATGTTTATGTTCCGGGTTGCCCGCCAAGGCCGGAAGCATTAATTGGAGGAATACTAAAACTTCAGGAGAAAATAAGGACAGAGAATACCTTTGTTCCCTCTAAATTACTTGAAATATTAAACAAGCGGGCTTAATGCTTTCTGGTTTTTGACATCTTTTCCTTGAAATATTTTCTCAGAACAAGCTTTACATTTGCGTAATTAGAATCTAAACCTTCCCTTTTCAGAAGAACACTTGCTAAAGCTTCATTGTATTTAATAAAGTTTTTAGCCTGCATCTTTTGTTCAATGTCCTTTCTTGTAATAGTATCAGATAAATACTTTTCAATCATTAAGCTTGCAATTGGAGCTGCCCATTTATCTCCAAATCCAGCGTTTTCAACATAAACGGCAATGGCAATTTTGGGATTATATCTTGGGGCAAATGCCATAAATACTGAGTGGTCTTCTCCGTGCGGATTCTGCGCTGTACCTGTTTTTCCACAATATGGAATACCTTCTATGTGCGACCGATAGGCTGTTCCGAAATCAACAACATCGAACATTCCATTGGTAACGGTTGTAAAATTAGCAGGATCTATTTTTGTATAATTTTTCTTCAAATATTTGGCATCCACCATATTTTTATCACCTATTTTCTTAATGATGTGTGGTATATGATAATAGCCTCTGTTAGCCAGGGTTGCTGCTACGTTTGCCATCTGCAGGGGCACAACCAATATTTCTCCCTGACCAATTCCAAGAGAAAAAATGGTTTTAAAAGCCCAGCGGTTATCTCCGTAAACTTTATCATAGAACGCATGAGTAGGGACACGTCCACTTTTCTCATTTGGCAGATCCACTCCTAATTTTGTTCCCAGGTTGAAACTTTTTACATAATCATACCAGATATCAAAACCTTTGGCAGCATCTACATATGCATTTGGAGATAATCCTCTTTGAAGCATAGTATTGTAAAGGACATAAAAATAGGGATTACATGAATGCTGTATTGCCCCACGCATTCCAATAGCAGGTGGGTGATTATGACAGTTAATCAGGCCTTTATTACAAGGCAGTGACCTGCTGGAATCTATAAGATGATCCTGGAGGCCTATTAAACTCTGAATGATTTTAAAGGTAGAACCTGGGGGGTACATAGCCTGTAATGCCCTGTTGTATAATGGCTTGTAATAATTTTTACTGAGTAGATTATAATTTTTAGAAAATTGTTTACCAACTAATAGGTTTGGATCGTATGTGGGTGCAGATATAAGGCAAAGAATTTCTCCGGTGGCTGGTTCTATCGCTACTATACTTCCAATTTTGCCCTGCATTATTTGTTCGCCGTAAGCCTGGAGTTTAACATCTACTGTACTGGTCATGTTTTCACCGGCTACCGACAAGGTATCGTATTCACCATTTTTAAACTCCCCTTTTTCTGCTCCTTTTACATCTACCATTACGTATCGAACACCTCGTTTTCCACGTAGTTGTTTCTCGTAAATTTCTTCTATGCCGCTTATCCCTATATAGTCACCAGATTTATAATTGTCTTTCCCTAACAAC
The DNA here is from genome assembly GCA_014376535.1 of Cytophagales bacterium. Lineage (GTDB taxonomy): Bacteria > Bacteroidota > Bacteroidia > Cytophagales > UBA9547 > UBA9547. The sequence continues at coordinate 15,848 of JACMRH010000340.1, forward strand.
TCAATTCTTTCTTTACTAACCTCACCAATATACCCCAATGCATTAGCCATGCATTTGAATGGATAATCTCTAACCGAACGTGCCTGAACATAAAATCCGGGATAATCAACAATTTTGTCCTGTACACGGGCCCAATCCTGGGTTGATAGGGTAGGCATAAAAACTGAAGGCTTTACCTTTGAATACCTTCTGGCTTCTCTTAATCTTAACCTAACCTCTTCAACAGTTAGCCCAAAGGTATTACTGAAAGTTACAGTATCTGGAATTTTAACATCTTTTGGAATAACCATGATGTCAAACACCGGCGAGTTAGCAACAAGCATTTCCCCCTTCCTATCAAATATTACTCCCCGATAAGGATACACAGTAATTCTCTGAATGCTGTTTTGCATTGCAGAATCCTTATAAGTTTGATCAATAGTCTGCAACCAAAGAAGTTTCAGCAGATAGATAACTCCAACTGCCACAATAATGATCTGAATTATATACTTACGTTGTTCTAACATAGACCCTTATCCAATTAAACTAGTTTATTGGAAGAAAGCATGTACTGCATTAAAATAAAAGTAAAACTTGTAAGGATTGTACTTAACAAACTTCTAAAGAATGTGGTAAAGAAGTTTGCGAAGCTGAAGCTCTCAAGAAAGAATAGAAAAAAGTGATGAGAGGCAACTAAGATTAAAGTGTAGGAAATAATCCATCTAATACCTAAAATATGAACAGAAACCGGAGTATGTTCATCATACCCTCCGGATGGAGTAATAAATTTTACTACAGTCGGCCTGATAAATGCCATTAAAGTACAAGCTGCAGCATGAAGGCCTGGTGAGTCATAAAAAATATCGATCAGTAGTCCATAACCCAACCCTAATAACAAAAGCAAATTTTTGTTTGTAGACATGGGCAATAACAATAGAAAATACAAATAGGGAAAGCAGAAAGCAAGACCAAATATGCCAAACTTGAAAAAGAAAATCTGGACCAGGAAAAGAAGGAAAAAATTGAGAATTATCTTAATTATGTCGGTTGCGGTCATTGCTTCCTGCTGATTTCTTTGTTGCAATTTAATACAAATTGCATCTGTGAACTATATCTGTTATTTTAAATCTTAGCGACTATAATTAGGGGCTTCTTTTGTAATCTGTACATCGTGGGGATGGCTTTCTTTTACTCCTGCAGCTGTTATTTTTACAAACATAGCTTTTTGGAGAGAATCAATATTTTTTGAACCACAATAACCCATTCCCGCTTTCAGGCCTCCGATTAACTGATACACAATTTCAAAAGCGCGGCCTTTGAATGGAACGCGTCCTACTATACCTTCAGGAACTAATTTTTTTATATCATCTTCAGCATCCTGAAAATATCGGTCTTTTGAGCCATCTTCCATTGCTTCCAGGGAGCCCATTCCCCTGTAATTTTTAAATTTTCTACCTTCAAAAATCACCATTTCTCCAGGTGCTTCTTCTGTCCCTGCAAGCAGAGATCCAATCATGACAGTACTGGCACCTCCGGCAATAGCTTTCACAATGTCACCGGAGAAACGAATTCCTCCGTCTGCAATCACAGGAACATCAGTACCTTCCAAGGCTTTTGCTGCTTCTATTACCGCACTTAGCTGAGGAATTCCAACACCTGCAATAATTCTTGTTGTACAAATACTTCCTGGCCCGACGCCAACTTTAACTGCATCTGCGCCAGCATCAGCCAATGCTTTTGCACCTGCACCTGTGGCAACATTCCCAACTATCACCTGAAGATTGGGGAATGTTTTTTTTACCTCTTTCAGCATATTAATCACACCTAAAGAATGGCCATGGGCAGTATCAATGCTGATTACATCCACGCCGGCGGCATTCAAGGCTTCAATCCTTTGAATAGTATCATGGGTTACACCAACGGCAGCTCCAACACGTAAACGCCCGTACTCATCTTTGCATGAATGTGGGTGATCTCTCCTTTTTAAAATGTCTTTATAAGTAATCAATCCGACCAACTTGTAATTTTTGTCTACAATTGGCAATTTTTCAATAGTATATTGCTGAAGCATATTTTCAGCTTCACTCAAATTTATTCCCTGATTTGCAACCACCAGGTTTTCAGTGGTCATAATTTCTCTTATCGGCCTTTTGGGGTCTTTTTGAAACCTGATGTCCCGATTGGTGATTATTCCAACCAGTTTTTTGTTTTCATCCACAACAGGAATTCCACCTATCCTGAATTCCTTCATAATATTTAAGGCATCCTGTAATATAGAATTCTGATCTAATGTTATTGGATCTAAGATCAATCCACTTTCTGAGCGTTTTACTTTGCGAACATGGTTTGCCTGCTCCTCTATGCTCATATTTTTGTGTATGATGGCAATGCCACCTTCCTGGGCCATTGCTACGGCCATTTCGTATTCTGAAACGGTGTCCATGGCAGCAGATATAAGGGGAATATTCAGGTCAATTCCACGGGTTAATTTAGTTTTGGTTTGAACATCCCTGGGTAAAACTTCTGAATAGGCCGGGATGAGAAGCACGTCATCGTAAGTGAGGGCTTCGTATAAAACTTTGTGATCGAGGTAGGGCATATGCAAATAATTGCGATTGATTACTTGCGGGGCAAAGTTACAGGAAAACAGATGCTTTTACAAAGATTTCAAAGAAGTACAGTTTAAATAATTATGAATTATGAATTATGAATTCACTTAGTCTAACAAACAAAAAGACGAATCTTTAACTTATTCAAAATTTAACCTGAAATTATTTGCTTGTTAGGCAGCATTTTATAATTTAACAGGAATTTTAATAGATGACGGGTATTTGCATTTTCAATATTGTTCCAGTCAGGTCGGCCGACTCTGATAAAAGTGAAATGGTAACGCAATTGCTGTTTGGTGACAGATATGAGATTGTTGAAGAGTCAGAAAGCAAAAAATGGATCTATATAAAAATTTCAGATGATGGATATGAAGGGTGGATAGATAAGAAGTTGCACATTGATATTGGGCCATTTTCTGAAAGCATTAAAAATAATTCTTCAAACCATTATTGTTCAGAAAGTGTTGGATATATAGAAAGCGAAGGAATATCAAGAATAATATTTTTTGGTAGCTACCTGCCTACTTTTGATGGACAATACGTATATATAGGTAATAGAAAATTTGCATATAAAGGAAAATATAAAAAAACAGAAAAATCATTGACTACAGAAGCTATAATACAAAACGCAAATCTTTTCCTGGAAACTCCCTATTTATGGGGAGGGAAAACGCATGCAGGTATAGATTGTTCTGGTTTAGTACAAATGGTTTTCCGAAGTTGTGGCCATAAGTTATTGCGTGATGCCTGGCAGCAAGCCAGTATGGGATTATGTGTGGAAAATTTAGATAAGGCCAAATCGGGAGATTTGGCCTTTTTTTCTAATGATGCCGGTAGAGTAACTCATGTAGGGATTTTATTAGATAACAAAAATATTATTCACGCACATGGGAAAGTAAGAGTAGATAAGATTGACAACAAGGGCATAATTAACAGTGATTCAGGACTTTATTCGCACAAATTAGATGGTATAAGAAGTATTATTTGACAGGCTCTCAATTAACATTGCCGTATGAACAACAAGACATTAGTATTGAACCAGGATTACAGGGCATTGACAATTTGCCCTTCGACCCGCGCCTTTCTTTTGGTTTACATGAAAAAGGCAGAAATGATCACAGATGTGAAAAATTCCTATTATCATACTGTTTCTTCTCATTTCCCAATTCCAAGTGTAATTCGTTTAAGGGATTATGTTCCCATTCCATACAAAGGCGTTATGCTGAGCCGTCAAAACATTTTCAGAAGAGATAATCACAAATGCCAATACTGTGGTGTATCCAACGATCTGACACTGGACCACGTACTGCCTAAAAGCAGGAAAGGTGGATCAAGTTGGGATAATTTGGTCACAGCCTGTAAATCATGCAATGCCAGAAAGGGAGACCTTACGCCTGAAGAAGCTAAAATGCCTTTGCGACAAAGACCTTTTAAACCTTCTTTTATCATGTTCCTGAGAGATTTTTCAGGGCCTATTAATAAAGAGTGGATTGAATATCTGGTCAAGAAAAATTAATCTGATTATCATTGAATTGAGCCATCTATTGGCGATATTTGTACTCATTCTAAATAGTTATGGAATTATTTGACCGCGTAGAAAAAGCAATTGACACAGTTCGTCCTTACCTTCAGGCAGATGGCGGAGATGTGAAAATTGTGGAAATAACTGCTGATAATATTGTTAGGCTAGAACTTACCGGTACTTGCAGTAACTGTTCTATGTCTACCATGACCATGAAAGCAGGCATTGAAGAAGCTGTGAAAAGAGCTGTACCTGAAATAGTATCTGTAGAAGCAGTAAACGGTTTGGTATCCGTTTCCCGTTAATTTTTTTATTTGATCCAAAAAGGATCTTCCTAATTCTTTATAAAACAAAAATATGTTGCAATCAATGACAGGTTTTGGCAGGGCCAAGATCGAAATGGATGACTATAATTTTCACGTTGAGGTAAAATCTCTTAATTCAAAATCAGCTGATATTTCGATAAGATTACCACGTCGATTTTCAGATAAAGAACTGGAAATCAGGAACAAGCTCAGTCATATTTTAGACAGAGGAAAAATCAACCTGAGTGTAGATTTTGAATTGAACCATAAGCAGGTTGAATTAAAAAGCAAAGTGAACCATGAAATTGCCATTGCTTATTTCCAGGATTTAAGACAATTGGCAAAACATACTGGAAACGTTGATGACTCAACATTATTTTCTCAAGCCCTTAGAATGCAGGGAGTTATTCAGGAAACCCAGGAAGCGGATGTTACTGAGGACGAATCTAAAATAATGATGGTTTGTGTAGACCAGGCAATTGAGGAATGCAAGAAATTCAGAGCAGATGAAGGAAAGGTATTACATCACACACTAAAAGAATATATTCAACACATTGCAGCATTGTTGGAAAAGGTAAAAATCCAGGATCCTTTCAGGATTGATGCGTTAAAGTCCAGGATTACAATGCACATGCAAGAACTAATTTCAAATGACGCTTTTGATAAAAACAGGTTTGAACACGAAATGATTTTTTACATTGAAAAGCTGGATATTTCAGAAGAGAAAGTCCGCTTATCAAGCCACCTTGATTATTTTATTGAAACTATGGAGAAAGAAGAGACTCCTGGCAGAAAACTGGGTTTTATAGGCCAGGAAATTGGCAGAGAAATAAACACAATTGGATCAAAAGCTAATGATGTAGTGATCCAAAAACTGGTGGTAGAAATGAAAGATTACCTGGAGAAAATAAAGGAACAAAGTTTAAATATTCTATAAGGTTTAAGGCTGATGGGTAATAGATTTTGGCTGCATAATGCTTAAGCCATTACCTATTACCCATTACCCAAGATCCTAATATTGGCTTTGTTTGCCTTCGAAACCGTCTTTTGCTTTTGATTGTTCTTTAACGTCCTGCGCCATACTGTCAACGCCGACTTTAGTGTATTCTTTCACATCAGCATTTGCATCTTTAGCATCCATTTTAGCATTTTCCAATTCAGTACTAGACTGTTCTTTTTTCTGACAAGAAACAAAAAGCCCGGATATTAGTAAAGCTGTCAAAATCTTTTTCATACATATTTATGTTTAGTAACTAGGTACTGAAAAAATCATGCCTTTATTCATTGTATATTATTGACTATCAATTAAGATTATTCGTACTTTGTAAAAAAGGGATATATGGAAGCTGAACGTAAAGACAACATTGTTGCAGGGGCAGCAACAATCACTGTTCATGGACTATTGCTTCTTCTTTTACTTTTTAGTTTGCTTAAAACTCCAAACCCCCCATTGGAAGGTGGCTCTGGCGTTGTTCTAAACCTTGGTTTTGTTGATGAAGGATCAGGTGAAGTTCAGACAATGAATGAGGCCAATGATAGCCCTTTAAAACAAGAAGCGAAACCTCAGGAAGTAGCTGAAAAATCTACAGAACAAGAAGAAAAACCCCAGCAGCCAGAAGATGCTAAAGAAAACTGGGTAGCAGGAGAGGAAGAAACTGGCGTAACTGCCAAAACTGAAGAGAAGCAGGAAGAAAAGAAGGAAGTAACTGCAAAAAAAAATGTTGCTGAAGTTGAACAGAAAACAACCATAATAACAAACGAGGAAAAAAAAGCAACTTCAGGGAAAACTGGAACAGAAACCGAAGGCGGAAATAATAACGGAGACAAACTAGGTAAAGTAGGCGATCAGGGAAATCCTCAGGGAGAATTAAATGCAAAGGCGCTTTACGGAAATCCGGGAACGGGTGGGGAGGGCAAAGGTGGCAGTGGTGGTTCTTCATTGGACATGGCTGGCTGGAAAATGGATTTTAAATTAAAAACTGATGAATCTGCTGAAAACGGGAGATTAAAGTTTAAGATTGTTGTAGATGGTGAAGGCGAGGTAATAAAAATTGAAACATTGGAAAAATCGGTAAGTACCAATGTTGAAAACTATTACAAGAAGCAAATAGAGAATGGTAGTTTTATAAAAGATAAGAATGCTAAAACTGCAGTAAATTCTACTGGATTATTAACCATTATTATCAGGTCCAACTAAAAGTAAAGCTTCGTACCAATGACTTTTCAGGAAACTTTAGATTTCCTTTACAAACAGCTGCCTGTATTTCACAGAGAAGGTGCCTCAGCTTACAAAAAAGACCTTACCAGGACCCTTCAACTATTGGAATTTTTAGGTAACCCTCACCATCATTTCAAAAGCATACATGTTGCCGGTACGAATGGCAAAGGGAGTTCTTCTCATTTTTTAGCATCCATTCTTCAGGAAGCTGGTTACAAAACCGGTCTTTACACCTCGCCACACATTAAGCATTTTGGAGAAAGAATAAAAATCAACGGTTCTTTTATTAACGAACAGTTTGTAATTGATTTTGTGAAAAGGATTTCTCCGCTACTGGAAGAAATAGAACCCTCGTTTTTTGAACTGACTGTAGCTATGGCATTTCAGTATTTTGCTGAGAACAAGGTTGATATTGTCGTTGTAGAAACAGGTTTGGGAGGAAGGCTTGATTCAACCAATGTCATTGCCCCATTGGCTTGCCTGATTACAAATATAAGCTACGATCATGCAGATCTTCTTGGAAATACGTTGGGAGAGATTGCTCGTGAAAAGGCAGGAATAATCAAAAAAAATATCACCGTAGTTATTAGTGAAAGACAAAAAGAAATAGAAAATGTCTTTATTGAAACTGCAAAAGGATTAAATTCTAAAATATCCTTCGCATCAGACAACATTATTGTTTCTAAGGAAGGTTATTCAAAAGATAAAATGCTGGTCAAAGTAATTGATGCAGAAAGGATTTACGAATTAGAAAGTGGGTTGACAGGCGAGTATCAGTTAAAAAATATAGCTGGTGTTTTGAACGTGATTACAATCCTTCAGAACCAAGGTTTCATTATTACTGAAGAGAATGTTGAAAGAGGTATTTCAAACATTACAACAAACACAGGTTTAAAAGGTCGTTGGCAGAAAATTTCTGATAATCCATTGATCATCTGTGATATTGCGCATAATGAGGCTGGAATTGCTGAAGTGATTAATTCAATATATGAATTAAAAATATCCCCAATCCACATTGTTATAGGGATGGTTAAGGACAAAGACATTGACAAAGTCCTGGCAATTTTGCCTAACCATGCTTATTATTATTTTACACAAGCACATACTCCAAGGGCGCTTTCTTCGGAGGATTTGAGAATTAAAGCTTTAGGTTATAATTTAAAAGGGGAAGTGTTTGAAAATGTAAATGAGGCTTTAGAAAATGCCAAGTTAAAGGGTACTTCTAATGATTTAATTATTGTTTGTGGTAGTACTTTTTTGATTGCGGAGGTTGATGGAATTTAATAGAGATGGAAAACTGGCTCTAAGGGAAATAAAATTGGCAGGATATTTTTTGAGTATATTTGTTAAACAAACGTAAATAGATATGCAACTCACCTATAAACTTATGTTACATAGGGCACCAGAAGGTGGTTTCACAGTAATTGTTCCTGCATTACCTGGATGTGTTACTGAAGGGGACTCACTTGATGACGCTATTGCGATGGCTAAAGAAGCAATAGAAATTTATATTGAAGAGTTGCAGAGCAGAGGTGAGGATATTCCTGATGATAGCAATACTTTAGAATATTCCCTTAGCCTTGCTACTGCTTGAATCTATCAGCAAAGTACCTTATTAAATTAATTGAGCTTCATGGATTTGTTTTTAAAAGGGCAAAATGTTCACACCATGTTTATTTTAATCCAACTTTAAATGTAACATTGATTGTGCCTGTTCATGGAAATAAAGATCTTAAAAAGGGCACATTTTTAGGGATACTAAAACAAGCTGGAATTGATAAAAGTGAATTGTAATTGGTTCTATGACTTTAAAGTTTAAATTAATAATCTTAAAGCTTGAGCCACACTTAAAACCGGCAACTGACAAGTTTTATCCTTACAAATATAAATTGCTGTTTGACCATTAATTGTTCCGCGATCTTCTAGCAATTCAAGTTCGCTGTTGGTGTTAGTTCCTACGAATACCTTATTCAAAATGTGTTGGTTATCTAAGGCTTTCCTAAACTGTTGAAATTCATTTCCACAAATGGCAATTTCAAAAACAGGTTTGTGTACCAGCATAGAAACTGAAGCCCAGTTAGCCAGGTAGTATGGTTCTTTAGCAAGCAAACTCTGAACCATTGCCACCATTTTGTTTCCTGTTTCTACATATTTCTCATTTGAAAGAATATGTCCTAGAACAATAAGGTTCTGGGCCATCATGGAATTTGAAGATGGAATTACGTTATCGAAAATCTCCTTTTTTCTGGCTATCAGTTTTTCGGATTCAGCGGAAGTGAAAAAGAACAGATTCTCTTTTTCATCCCAGAAATTGGTCAAACAGGTTTCAATTAATTCATTGGAAAGCTTTAGCCATTTTTCATCAAATACAGCCTGATAAAGATTTGTGAAAGCCATAATAATGGAAGCATAATCTTCAAGGAAGCCGTCGAGTTTGGCAACTCCATTTTTGTAAGAATGTTTTAACAAGCCTTTATGGTGAAGCTTCGTTTCAATGAACGAGGCATTTTTTATTGCCAAATTCAAAAATCTTTCTTCATCAAAAACGCGATATGCGTCAATTAACCCATTCAGCATTAAGCCATTCCAGGAAGTAAGAATTTTATCATCAAGTCCTGGCCTTATTCTGTTTTCTCGTTCTTTTAGCAATAACTCCTTCCAGGTTTTTTCCCAGAGAAGAAATGTTTGATGATCAATTTGAAATTTTTCACAGAATTCTATGCTTGTATAGTCTCTGTATGGAATATTGGTTTCAAATTCCCAGGTTCCATGTGGTTGAATGTTGTAGTATTTCAGGAACCATTCTTTCTGCGGGATATCCAGGTTTTCGATTTCTGGGTATTTCCAAACGTAAAATTTCCCTTCTTCACCTTCACTGTCGGCATCTAAAGCAGAATAAAATCCAGATTCCTGAGAAGTTAATTCACGTGCTAAAAATTCAATTGTCTGATAAACAATATCTTTATAAAGCTGTTCGCCAGTTAGCTGATAAGCTTCTGAATATAAACTGACCAACTGCCCATTGTCATAAAGCATTTTTTCAAAATGTGGTGCAAACCATTCTATATCTGTAGAATAACGGGCAAATCCGCCTCCTATTTGATCGTAAATCCCGCCAAGTGCCATCTTTTTTAAAGTAAGATGGAGATGGGATAAGGCCACTTTGTTTCCAGTTAATGCATGATAACGCAATAGAAACATCCAAACACAAGGCATCGGAAATTTGGGAGCTTTGTTGTTTCCGCCTAAATTATAATCGAAGGACTTAGCCAAATGTTCAAACATTTGATCATAATGCTGATCATCTAATTTCTCGCTATCAATAGATAATCCATATTTTTCGAGTTCGGACCGGTTCAGAGACAATCCGAAACCTTCTGCTGATTCTTCTATTTTGTCCCTGTTTTCTTTAAAGGCCACATCAATATTAAATAGCAATTCGATCCAGCGGGATTTTGGGAAATAAGTGCCACCATAAAATGGTTTTCCTGCTGGGGTCAAAACCACGTTTAAAGGCCAACCTCCTTGCAATCCCATTGCATGAACGGCATCCATATAAATCTGGTCGATGTCAGGTCGCTCTTCCCTGTCAACTTTAATGCAGATAAATGATTTATTCATTTGTTCTGCAACATTTTCATCTTCAAAACTTTCCCGTTCCATTACATGGCACCAGTGGCAAGCTGAATATCCGATACTTAAAATTATGGGCTTATCTTCCTGTTTGGCTTTTGCTAATGCTTCTTCACCCCATGGATACCAATCAACCGGATTATGGGCGTGCTGTAATAAATAGGGGCTGGTTTCTGAAATAAGCTTATTATTACTCATGTAAATATTAATGTTTTTTAAGGTCTAAATATTTTTTTCAAAAAAGTTTCAAAACGCGGCAACCTTTTATCGATAAAGTCCATCTTAGTAGAGAACCAAATAAAAATAAAGTTTTTTTGTAACATTTAAATAGCTCCACAGTCTTATAAATAATAGAATTTAACAACTACCAAACAACAACAGCGACTAAACAAACTACAAAGAAAAAGTTGAAAAAAAGATTAGAAAAGGCACCTGAACTTCGGGTGCCTTTTTTATTCAGGATATTTTAAGATTTTAATGAAGTTGAGGATCAGCTTTTGAAAGTTTGTATGTTTTTGGAACTGTAAAGAATGTGGCAGGTATTACCTTCTTCTCTTTGCCTATGCTTTGAATAATCAGGTTGAATTCCTTCCCATAAAATTCAATTTTCATGGGCAAGCCTTCAATGCCTGCAACGCTTATTTCTGTCATGCTTTCAAGGAAATATCCCATGATTTTGGAGGAAGGATTATTAATTGACTTGGCACACCATAAAGCGGTTTCTGTGTGTTCAGTAGTATCTTTTATAACATATTTAGTGCAGGGAATTCCAGAAAAACTTTTAATTGAATCGGTTTTAACAGCCTTTAATTGTTTTCCTGATTTATGGTCTAAAGATTCAATAGAGGTTTTGGTAAAAGTTTTAGTAGTTGGAAATATAGAATAAATAACCTTATCTGAAGTTTTATAAAGAATATCTCCCAAAATGCCTTCAGTCATACCGCCCAAAAACTGTAACATTGATGATGGTCCCTTTAAAAAAAGCTTCATTTCATTGGGTATCATGTTTTTGTATATTTCAAGATCAGTCCTGTTAGGTTCCACAACTTCATATTGAATTTTGTAAGTGATAAGACCTTCAAATGGTTGCGCATCGACCAAAGAGGTAATGAATATAGAAGCGGTTATTAAAAGACCATGTATTTTCATAATTTATAATAAAAAGGGTTCTTTAAAACAATTTTGCCATCATCACATTCTTTCAGGCACATCTATGCCTAATAATTTCATACAAGTTTTAATCAGGTTGCCAGTAACATAGCTAATAAGCAACCTGGATTTTAATGCAAACATATTTGGTTCATTGAATATAGATACTTCCTGGTACAAGCGGTTATATTCTTTTGCAAGTTCGTAAACGTAATTAGCAATTTCTGCTGGTGAATATTTCTCGCCGGCATCTTTCAATATTTGCGGAAACTTATTTATCCAAACAATTACATCTTTTTCAACTGGCAAAAGTTCTGTTCTTTCGAATTCCCAAAGAGGAGTATGGATGCCAATCTCATCAGCTTTCCTCAATATAGCCCTGATCCTGGCATGCGTATATTGAATAAATGGTCCTGTATTTCCCTGAAACTGAACCGATTCCTGAGGATCAAAGAGCATTCTTTTTTTAGGATCTACTTTAAGTAGGAAATATTTCAGTGCACCTAAACCCAAAGTGTGATAAAGTTTATTTGCTTCATCAGAGGTGAAATCATCTACTTTTCCTAATTCCCTGGTATTCGTTTCAGCTGTTTGAAGCATTTCACTTACAAGGTCGTCTGCATCAACTACCGTACCTTCGCGCGATTTCATCTTTCCTGATGGAAGGTCCACCATCCCATAAGAAAGGTGGTAGATTCCTTCTGCATAAGGCCTTCCAAGCTTTTTCATGATAGCCTGTAGTACCTTAAAATGGTAATCCTGCTCATTGCCAACTACATAGATAGATTTTGCAAATTGAAAATCATTGTATTTTAGATCTGCAGTGCCTAAATCCTGGGTAATATAAACTGAAGTTCCATCTGACCTTAATACCAGTTTTTCATCTAATCCTTCTTCCTTTAAATCTATCCAGACAGATCCATTGTCTTTTTTGAAAAATACGCTTGATTTTAATCCTTCTTCAACTACTTCTTTTCCAAGTAAGTAGGTGTTTGATTCATAATAGTATTTATCAAATTTGACACCAATTTTATTGTAGGTTTCTTCAAAACCTGCATAAACCCAGGTGTTCATTTTTTGCCAGAGAGCCCTAACTTCATTATCTCCTTCCTCCCATTTTAAAAGCATTTCCTGCGCTTCTTTTAATAATGGATTTTGCTTTTCAATTTCTTCGTCTGAAAAACCATTCAGTTTGAGTTTTTCTGCTTCGGCTTTTAGATTCTGATCAAAAATGACATAATATTTGCCAACTAGGTGATCCCCTTTTAATCCACTTGATTCAGGTGTTTCTCCATTCCCGAATTTTTGGTAGGCAAGCATAGATTTACAAATATGAATTCCCCTGTCATTTACCAGATTATTCCGGATGACTTTGTAACCGCTTGCTTCCAATATTTCAGCAACAGAATAACCAAGAAAATTATTTCTTAAATGCCCTAAATGAAGTGGTTTGTTGGTGTTTGGGGAAGAATATTCTACAATTACAAGCTCGTTTTTATTTTCTCCAAAGCCATAATTTGCGGTTTGACTGATACTTTTAAGACTATCTATCCAAAAGGTGTCAGAAATGGTAAGGTTTAAAAAACCTTTTACAACATTGTAAGAAGTGACAAAAGGGACATGTTCTACTAAATATTTTCCAATTGCATCGCCAGTCAATTCTGGTGAAAGTTTAGAAAATTTAGTCAGAGGAAAACAAACAAGTGTATGAGTTCCTTCAAATTCCTTCTTTGTTTCCTGGAATGAAATCGTTTCCTGATTTAAATTTATGTTCCATAACTGCTCAAAAGCTGAAAGGACATAGGAAGTAAGTTGATGTTCTAAATTCATGGCTACTAAAGGCTTGCAATTTACTATTTGAAAGCCAGTTAAAGGATTCATTTCAAAAGAAACTCTATATGGGAAAGTAAAATGTTGTCTTAGATTTGCAGAACATTAAAATTTTAATTTTACTTAAAATGAAAAAGCTAATTTTTACCGGTATTCTAAGTCTTTCCACATTACTTGGATTTGCACAAAAGACAACCACTACCACTACTACAACATCATCCTCAACGGATAATTCAACTACTGCCGGACCATCTGCAGGGAGTTTATTTGTCTTTGGTTCGATTGGTGTAACATCTCAGAAGCCTGCCGGAAATAATACAACTTCAGGAGGATATTTTAGCTTTGCCCCAGGTGCCGGTTATTTTTTAACAGATAGAATTGCCCTTGGTGCAAGATTGACTTTTGGAAAACAATTTGGAGGCGGAGTGCAAGGTGGATCTACATTTGGGATTCAGGCTTTCGGACGTTACTACTTTTTGCGCGACATGTTTGCTTCTAAAGGTGGTTTCTTTCTTGAAGGCAATATAGGTTATTCCGCTACTAAGCCAGCTTATTACAATAATAACTATTCAAACGCTTATTATTACAATGGGTCGAACGGTAATAACTACTATTATTCAAACGGTTATTATGGAAACGGTGAGCCAAAGACCATCTCAACATTTACTTTTGGAGTTGGTCCGGGATTTGCATTGTTTCCAACCAAAAAGATCGGCTTCGAATTTACATTTCCTAACATACTTGGATTCTATGTTTCCTCAAGACCTTATGATGGTCAATCAGGTGCAAGCGGTATTAACGTAGGCTTATCCTCTATATCCTTGCCTTCCGTTACTTTTATGTATTTTATTAAATAATATTCATCATTATAATTGCAAAAGACTGGTGCTCCGGTCTTTTGCTTTTTTCTTAAAAATACTATTTCCATTATGTCAACCTCAGGGGTCCAACATATCATTTCCAAAGACAATCACTCTAATTCTGAACCAAACAGGACGAAGCTTAGTGAATTGAAAATGGAGGAAATGATCCTGAACCTGGGCCCTCAACATCCTTCAACACATGGGGTTTTACGTTTGGAAATTATTACTGATGGAGAAATTGTTAAAGACGTAATTCCACATATAGGGTATTTACACCGTTGTTTCGAAAAGCATGCCGAGTCATTGCCTTACAACCAAATAATTCCATACGTTGACAGAATGGATTATGTAGCTTCGATGAATTCTGAGCATGCATACGTATTAGGAGTTGAAAAAATGTTAGGTATTGAAAATACACTTCCCAAAAGGATAGAATACATTAGAGTTTTAGTGGCTGAATTGAATAGGATTGCTTCACATTTTGTGGCAATTGGCACTTATGCTGTTGATATAGGCGCATTTACTCCATTTCTATGGTTGATGCGAGACCGGGAGCATATATTGAGGTTGCTTGAATGGACCTGCGGAGCCAGAATGCTCTACAATTATATGTGGATAGGAGGCTTGTTCTATGATTTACCTCTTGGCTTTGAAGAACAATGCGATGAATTCGTCAGGTATTTGAAGCCCAAACTTGCCGAACTTGAGAAATTACTTGTTGACAATAAAATATTTATTCAGCGTACTGCCAATGTTGGTGAACTGCCTATGGCCTTAGCCATCAATTATGGCTGTTCCGGACCAGTTTTGCGCGGTTCTGGTTTAAGATACGATCTTCGTAAAGTAGATGCTTATTCTGTTTACCCCGAAATAGAATTCAACATTCCGATTGGCGAAGGAAAAATGGGGAAAACGGGCGATTGCTGGGATAGGAATTATGTACGTGTAGCCGAGTGCTGGGAATCTTTGCGCATAATAGAACAGTGCCTCGAAAAGCTTACCAAAGAACACAAAAGAACAAGGGATTTTAATCCGCAGGAATTTGTGCCCAAAAAGATAAGACCTAAGTCAATGGATTTTTACGCTAGAGCCGAGAGCCCAAAAGGTGAATTAGGATTTTATTTTAGAACAGATCCTGAAGGAAAAAGCGATATTCCATTCAGGGTCAAAGCTAGGTCCTGCTGCTTTGTCAATTTATCAGTATTGCCCGAAATTTCCCGGGGAGGAATGATTTCTGATCTGATTGCTATTATTGGATCTATTGATGTGGTAATGGGAGAGGTAGACCGATAATTTTATTCCCCATAATACTCTACAAAGTTTCGTGGGGTTTCATAAAGTTTGATACAGTGTAATTCAGCTGTTGTAGAAGCGTTTTCAATTCTCTTAGAAAGGATTTTCCATATTTCCATTGCCAGAGTTTCTGTACTTGCCATTTTTCCCTTCATAAAATCCACATCCACATTAAGGTTTTTATGGTCAACTTTTTCAATAACATGTTCCCTGATCAAAACACTCAGTTTTTTAAGGTCAATCACAAAACCCGTTTCGGGATCTGGAATACCTTTTACAGTGACAATTAATTCAAAATTGTGGCCATGCCAGTTTTCATTTGCACAAGGTCCGAAAACCTGTTCATTTTTTTCTTTGCTCCAATTTGGGTTTGCCAGTTTGTGTGCAGCATTAAAATGTTCCTTTCGGGAAACGTATATCATCAATCTTTTATTAACTTCTGCAAATATCCGAACCTATTGTCAATTGCCAAAAGAATAAACAAAACAAAGGTTAATAAGTATTACCACTGATTGCAATTTGTCCTTGCAACTGTTTACTTTGTGGGTGTTCTTTTTTATTTTGCATAAATATGGAAGCAACCTTAATACAAGTTCCCAATTCTTAATACTAAAAAATGGCCCTGCCTAAACGCTCTGAAGATTATTCTGCCTGGTATAATGAGTTAGTTAAACAAGCTGATCTTGCTGAAAATTCGTCAGTTAGAGGGTGTATGGTTATAAAACCGTATGGATATTCCATTTGGGAAAAAATGCAAGCCGATCTTGACCGCCGTTTTAAAGAAACTGGCCATGTTAATGCCTATTTCCCCCTCTTCATACCTAAATCATTTTTAAGCAAAGAAGCCCAGCATGTTGAAGGATTTGCCAAAGAATGTGCAGTGGTCACTCATTATCGCTTAAAAAATGCAGAAGATGGTTCAGGAGTTGTAGTAGACCCTGCGGCAAAGCTTGAAGAAGAACTAATTGTTCGCCCTACTTCTGAAACAGTTATCTGGAGTACTTACAAAAACTGGATCCAATCTTACCGCGACTTACCTTTACTCGTAAACCAATGGGCGAATGTAGTAAGGTGGGAAATGAGGACAAGATTATTTCTTCGTACCACAGAATTTCTTTGGCAGGAAGGGCATACAGCCCATGCAACTAAACAGGAAGCAATTGTAGAAACTGAACTGATGCTTGATGTTTATGCCGATTTTGCTGAAAATATCCTTGCGCTTCCTGTAATAAAGGGGATAAAAACGGCCAATGAACGGTTTGCAGGTGCAGAAGAGACATACTGCATAGAAGCATTAATGCAAGACGGAAAAGCATTGCAGGCGGGAACGTCACATTTTCTGGGACAAAACTTTGCTAAGGCTTTTGAAGTAAAATATGCAAAGAAAGAAGGTGGCCTTGAATATGTTTGGGGAACCTCCTGGGGAGTAAGTACTCGTCTGATGGGTGCATTAATTATGGCACATTCTGATGATCAGGGATTAGTGCTTCCTCCAAGATTAGCGCCAATTCAGGTGGTGATAGTACCAATTTATAAAAAGGAAGAAGAATTGGAAGCGATAAATGAAAAGGCTTTGGTTTGGGTAAAAGAACTTCGTGCTAAGGGCATTACAGTAAAATACGACAATGACGATAAGTATACTCCCGGATACAAATTTGCTGATTATGAATTAAGAGGAATTCCTGTTCGGATTGCAATAGGTCCACGGGATATGCAAAATGGCACTGTGGAAATAGCAAGAAGGGATACGAGAGAAAAGTCTACTGTTGAAAGTGGACAGTTGACCGTTCTGATACCTCAATTGTTAGAAGAAATTCAGCAGAATATTTATAATAAGGCACTTAAATTCAGAGAAGAGAGTACTTATAAGGTAAATTCATTGCAAGAGTTTAAAGAAGTTATTGACCAGAAAGGTGGGTTTGCACTTGCACATTGGGACGGAACATCAGAAACTGAAGAGAAAATAAAGGCAGAGACTAAGGCTACAATCCGATGTATTCCAATGGATTCTGTTTTGGAAACTGGCGTTTGTATTTTCTCGGGTAAGCCTTCAAAACAAAGAGTATTGTTTGCCCTTGCGTATTAGCAAAGGCAAATATTTATAATGAAAAAGATAAGCAAACGAAAAAATATTTTATTATTATTATTAGTCACCACACAGGCGTTTTCACAAACAGCAGATAGTACGTTGTTTCTAAAAGACGTTTTGAAGCAGGTGTACCAATATCATCCCTTGGCTGCCCAGGCGAAAAACCTAAGCGCACAGGGGAAGGCTGAGCTATTGTTTGCCAGAGGGAACTACGATGTTTCTTTTGAGTTCGAAGCTACGCAGAAAGTCTTCAAAGGAACTGATTACTACAGTTATATAGATCAGGGATTGAAAGTTCCCACCTGGTTTGGTCCAGAGCTAAAGGCAGGATTCGAAAGAAACAATGGCCAATATATTAATCCCAGTGATTATACACCTCCCGAAGGTTTGGCTTACATAGGATTTTATCTTCCCATAGGCCGTAATTTAATTTATGATGAGAGGCGGGCTGCGGTACAGCAAGGTAAATTAGGTCAGAATATGGCTGAAAATGAGAAGATTAAGCTTATTAATAAATTGGCTGCAACTGTCGCCAAAGATTATTGGGACTGGTATTATCAATATAAAAAATACCAAGTTTCTAAAAATGCATACAAAATTTCAGAGTTTAATTATGTAGCATCCGTTGAAAGATTTAAGGCTGGTGACCTCGCTTCGATTGACACGACAGAAGCCTCAACTGGTGTTCAGCAGCGATACATTGAATTGAATAGTGCCCAAAATGACCTTCAAAATGCAAGGCTTACCTTATCTACCCATATGTGGGGATCAGATTTTATGCCTTTGGAAATTCAGGATTATATGAAGCCTCAGAATTATACTTCTTCAGCTCAGATTTCACACAAAGAATTGGAAGAAAAGCTTGGTTATACGAAATTATATCACCCTGAGATTTTGAAAATGCAAGGTAAAGTGAGGCAACTTGAATTAGAAAAGAAGCTAAGGACTGTTTCTCTTATACCTAATATTATTACGTCCTATCGCTACCTGACTAATGACCCATTAAATACCCCCAAAACAAGTTCTGATTACCTGCAAAACAACTATAAAATTGGTCTTTATATTTATCAACCCTTGTTATGGAGAAAAGACAGGGCTAAATATCAGCTTGCAAAATTAAAGCTTCAAAACATTCAGAGTGAACAGCACCAACTGAATAGAGACCTTGAAATAGGTGTGCGTTCGGCAGTAAATGATGTAAATAACCTCGACAGTCTGATAATTATACAGGAGAAGGTTTCCCAATCTTACCAAAGATTAGCAATTGCTGAAAGGGCTAAATTTGAGAATGGGGAAAGCACAATATTTATGGTAAACAGTAGGGAAACAAAGTCTTTAGAGACTTTAATAAAGCTGGAAGAATTAAGAGCAAAACATGAAAAGTCACGGGCATATTTGCAATATGCAACAGGTGAAAAGGCAATTGAATAGTAAAATACCTTTAGAATATTCAATAACACCAAAATTCTTACTTTAAGTAAGTTTTTTCTTAGAATATTATAACTATTGAAACAGCTTTTCGTATATTCGGGTGTTAATACTTATTAATTAACAGTTCAGCATCAGAAAAAGAAAAGAGCCTTGCAAATGCGAGGCTTTTTTTATGCAGATTTTTAAAAATGCTTTAGGTTGCTCAAATTGCGAGCCAATCATCTTCCATATGCTTATCACAGCGCCAAGAGAAAAATTAATTGTTGTCAAAATAGGAGGTAACGTAATTGACAATGAAGAATCGCTGAATAAATTCTTAAATGATTTTTCCAAAATCACCCAAAAAAAAATTCTGGTGCATGGTGGTGGGAAAATTGCCACGGAAATTGCTTCCCGATTAGGCATTGAAGCAGTGATGGTAGAAGGAAGGCGGGTTACTGATAGATCTATGCTGGATATAGTCACCATGGTTTATGGTGGATTGATAAATAAAAATATAGTTGCAAAGCTTCAGTCTTTTGGTAATAATGCACTTGGGTTAAGCGGTGCTGATGGGAACAGCATATTATGTGCTAAAAGGCCAGTGAAAGATATAGACTATGGCTTTGTTGGTGATGTAAAAGATGTAAATAGTGACTTTTTAACAAATATATTGGATGGAGGATTAATTCCTGTGATGTCACCTCTTTCACATGATGGAGCTGGAAATATGCTCAATATCAATGCTGATACAGTTGCTACTACTCTCTCAAAAGCTATGTCAAAAAACTATGATGTAACATTGCTTTATTGCTTCGAACTTAAAGGTGTATTATCAGATTTTGAAAACAAAGACTCAGTTATACCCCAACTGAATTTTGATAGCTACCATGATCTCAAACATCAAGGAGTTATTTCAAAAGGTATGATTCCTAAAATGGACAATTCTTTTGATGCCATAAAAAATGGAGTTTCAAAAGTAGTAATTTGTCATTCGGACAACATGCTCATGGCTTCCTTAGGTGAAGAAACGGGAACAGTATTGGCATAAGAATCTATTTGAGAATAATAATTTGGAACTACAACAGTAAATTTGCTACCCAAATTGGGCTCAGATTCCACTGTAATGGTACCTTTTAATTTGTCCAACGCTTCTTTGGCAATAAACAATCCCAAACCTGAGCCGGTCGATCTTTCACTTGCCCGATAAAAAAGCTCGAATATTCTTTCTAAATGTTCATGTTCTATTCCATGGCCATTATCACGAATTGAAATTGTGGCTGCTTTGGCCGTTACTGATCCTGTTATTTCTATTATTTTTAACTTTTTTTGACTGTCGTTATATTTAAATGCATTGGATATCAAATTGAATAAGATCATATTTAATCTCATAGGATCGCTGTAGAAGGAAACCTTTTCCATTATATCAATCACAATATTCATTCCTTCTGCACCTTTCTGAAATTTTAATTGGTTGATAATCATTTCAATAGTACACTTTAGCCTAATCTCTTTCAAACAAATATCAAGTTGATGGTTTTTAGAGTATTGAATAATGTCTTTGATATGGTTTTCCAGTCTTTTAATGCTTTTTTCCATCATCTCGAAATACTCATCGTGGATTTCTGGTTCAACCCTTGAATGAAGAATATTTATTAAACCCAATAATGAAGAAAGAGGCGCTTTCAAATCGTGAGAAGCACTATAGATGAACTGGTCAAGTTCTTTATTGAGTTTATTAAGTTTGTTGTTTTGAAACTCCAGCAAATCACTTTTATCTTTTATTTCTTCAAATTGCTTTCTGATAGCTAAGGACATTTTGTGAAAGGATTGCCACAGTACTTCAATTTCTTCTGTGTCGAATTTCTGGCTCAGGTCTACACTAGGGAAATCTCGGCCGTCCATTACCAGATCGTCCATTGAGCGGGCAAGTCTTTTTACAGGTTTAGAAATTTGAGAAGAAAAATATAAACTTAGTAAAATGCTTAGAGACAGTGAAATAGCAATGGAAACATAAAATAGGCCTTCTCCTTGCTGAAGTTTCTCCCTGGTAACCAATTTTGAAGAATTGAATAGATTGCTAAATTTATCCTCTAGTTGAATGACATGCAAATGAAGAATTTTCCTGAAACCCTGATCTTCAGTAAATCCTAATTGTTCATCAATATTTGCGATTTCATTGAAAAGCTGGCAGTAAGATTCCAGGATTTGCTTTTGATGAATAAAATGAATATTGTCTTTATTTTTATAGATTAATCCATCACAAAGCTTATTAAAGTGGTTCACATAAATCGTATCTCTGCGAAGGAAAAAATCTTTTTCAAATCTTCTAAGGTATAAAAGTTCTTCTTTAGAAATAAGTCTCATATTTTCAAGTAAATGAGCTTTATCACGCATCTTACCCTCTAAACCATAATCCCTGAAACCTCTTACAAATACAATGTGGAGATATTGGTTAAAATTATCGTTGTAGTGAAGAAGGGTGCTATCTATTTTATTGATTCTATCCTTATTTTCTTCTTCGTGAAAATTGGCCTGAACAACTTTAATGTCATAAAGCATTTTTTTTATATCATCAATTAATTCCTGGTGCTGAGTTAAAAGAGAGCTTTTACCGGTTTTGAAAAAATTATTATTGACTGTTTCCCTGTCAATTATAAGTAAGTCAGTGTTTATTAATTTTTGAAGCTTAAGATCAGCTTCCATAATGGTACTTTGAGAATTACGAAGATCTTCAGCTCTCTTGGCATAATAGAATGCCACACCAGCTAATACAATCAAATTGAGGGAAAGAAAAATGTAAGATATTAAAAGCCTGAATCTGATTTTCTTCCACATGTTATTTACCAACGAACTACGAAGGTAGCCTGTCGCAATTGAAACATGTAGCTTTTAAGATTAAGGAAATATTAAGTTAAAGTCTGAATAATCAAGCAAAAGCTGAATTACTAACAATTATATATACTAAAAAGGTCTCTTAAACACTCAAAAATTGCAGTCAGAAAAGACATTTTTTCTGACTGCCTTAAAAACATTAGAATACTACATTCACAATCCTTTTCGGAACTACAATTACTTTTTTAATGTCTTTTCCTTCCGTCCATTTCATTACTTCAGTAGAATTTAAGACTTCCTTCTCAATATCGGCCGGAACAGTATCAGATGGAAAGGTAAGTTTGGTTCTTACTTTTCCATTAATTGAAATAGGATATTCAAAAGCATCTTCATTTAAATATTCTGGTATAAATAGTGGGAATTTAGCTTTTGTAATGCTCCCGATTTCTTCCAGATTTCCTACAACGGGTGAAACCTCCATGCCATCATTTATTTTAAATGAGTGTAACTGGCTCCATAGTTCTTCAGTAATATGTGGTGCATATGGCGAAAGAATAATCAATAAATCCTGAAGGATGGCCCGTTTATTACATCCAAGTTCCTGAAGTTTGTTCACACAAACCATGAAAGTAGACACTGAGGTGTTAAATGAAAAACGCTCTATGTCTTCTTCTACTTTTTTGATGGTCAAGTGAAGTGCTTTTAACTCCTCCTTGGTAGGTTTTTCTTCACTTACATTAAAGTTTCCCACTTTGTCATGAAACAAATTCCAAAGTTTCCTGAGAAAACGGAAACTACCGTCAATACCAGAAGTATTCCAGGGTTTGAATTGCTCAAGGGGCCCTAAAAACATCTCATATAGGCGGAGAGTGTCAGCTCCATATTTATCCACAATGTCATCCGGATTTACAACATTATATTTTGATTTTGACATCTTCTCGACTTCATGGCCACAAATGTATTTTCCATCTTCTAAAACAAATTCTGCCTCGGCATAATCCGGTCGGGAAGCTTTAAATAGTGAAGTGTTTAAGATATCGTTTTCAACAATATTTACATCCACATGCAAAGCCGTAGTGTCATATTGATTTTTTAAACCATAGGAAACATATTGATTTGTATCATTTATACGGTAAACAAAGTTCGACCTCCCCTGTATCATTCCCTGGTTGATCAGTTTCTTAAAAGGCTCCGCAGATGTTACTAAACCACTATCATACAAGAACATGTTCCAAAAACGGCTGTAAAGCAAATGACCGGTAGCATGTTCGGCACCTCCCATGTATAAATCTACCTGGTTCCAGTACTTTTCTATTTGAGGTTCAACTAATTTGTTTTGATTTTTAGCATCCATATAGCGCAAAAAATACCAGCTGGAACCTGCCCAACCAGGCATTGTACTCAATTCTAATGGATAACCTTTGTATTTAAAATCTTTAGCTCTTGCCAAAGGAGGCTCACCAGTTTCAGTTGGCTTGTACTCATCAATTTTTGGAAGAGTAAGTGGAAGATCAGATTCTTCCATAGTGTAGGGTAAACCTTCTTTAAAATAAACAGGAATTGGTTCTCCCCAATACCTTTGCCTTGCGAAAATAGCATCCCGCTGGCGAAACATGATTTTACCTTTCCCTATTTTCTTTTCTTCAACAAATTGTATAGCTTTTTGAATTGCTTCTGGAACAGTCAACCCATTCAGAAATCCAGAGTTGATCATCGTCCCTGCTTTAGGATCAAAATCGTCTTTGGTAATATCGGTTTTTGCTCCCTCCTGAACTGGTATAATTGGCAGGTTGTAATGAGTTGCAAACCTGAAATCTCTTTCATCAGAAGAAGGTACAGCCATAACAACCCCGGTTCCATATCCTGCCAGAACATAGTCAGCAATCCAAACAGGTATTTTTTCTCCGTTAAAAGGATTAATTGCATAACTGCCTGTAAAACATCCTGAAACAGTTTTTACATCGCTCATCCTATCTCTTTCAGAACGGTTTTTTGCTGCGTTTACGTAAGCCTCAACTTCAGCTTTGTGTTCAGGAGTAGTGAGTTTCGAAACCCATTCACCTTCAGGCGCAATTGATAAGTAAGTGACCCCAAAAGTCGTGTCAACCCTGGTCGTAAAAACAGTAAGATTTAATGCCTTCTCCGAACCGTCAACCGTCAACTGTCCATTGTCAACTTCATTGTCAACTATTTCAAAACTCACTTCAGCACCAAAAGACTTCCCAATCCAGTTCCTCTGCATGTCTTTCATTGGTTCTGGCCAGTCAATTGTGTCAAGCCCAGACAAAAGCCTGTCTGAATACGCGGTAATGCGCATCATCCATTGCATCATTTTTTTTCTTTCCACTGGATAACCACCACGTTCTGAAACTCCGTTTACAACTTCTTCATTGGCCAAAACTGTTCCCAATTGCGGGCACCAGTTCACCATTGTTTCTGCCAGGTATGTTAGTCTGTATTTGAGTAAGATTTCTTGTTGTTCTTTTTCTGAAAAACCTACCCAGTCATTTGATGAAAACGCAGCAATATCTTCGTCACAGGCCGCTAGAATATAATTATTTCCTTCCTTTTCAAACTCCGCAACAAGACTTTCAATTGGTTCAGCCTTATTTGACTTTTTGTTGTACCAGGAATGAAACAATTGAATGAAAATCCACTGAGTCCATTTATAATAATCCGGTTTACTTGTCCAGGCCTCCCTTTCCCAGTCAAATGAAAAACCAAGTTTGCCTAATTGTTCTTTATATCTGGCAATGTTGTTTTCTGTAGTAATTGCAGGATGTTGTCCTGTTTGAACTGCATATTGTTCGGCAGGCAAACCAAAAGAGTCAAAACCCATCGGATGAAGGACGTTGAAACCTTTTAATTTTTTATAACGTGAAACTATGTCCGAAGCAATGTACCCAAGTGGGTGCCCCACATGCAGGCCTGCCCCGGAAGGGTAAGGAAACATATCAAGTACATAATACTTAGGCTTGTCTGAAATATTTTCAGTTTTATATGTGTTATTTTCGGTCCAGAATTTCTGCCATCTGGATTCTATTTCTCTGAAATTGTACTCTGCCATTTTTGCTGGGAAAAGGGCAAAGATAATATATTGTACTTAACGGATAAGTGTAGAAATTTTGCTAAAATTCAGAGCATCAAGATTTGGTTGAATTTCTTTAATATTTATCGTAGATGAATTTCACTGCAGTTCTCGAAAAATTTGAAGGCAACCTTTGGTCATACTACCTGGTTGTTCCAGTTAGTATTGCTTTACCTTATATTTCTGATGATGGAGATAGAAGGGTAGTATGCACATTAAATAATCAAACAGAATTTCAATGCGCTTTAATGCACAAAGGTGACGGCAATTTTTTCATCAACATCAACAAAAAAATAAGGGATAGCCTCAAATTAAAGCTAGCAACCCAGGTGTCTGTAAGCCTTCGGAAAGATGAAAGTGAGTATGGACTACCCATGCCTGATGAACTAAATGAAACTTTACTTCAGGATGAAGATGGACATGAAATATTTCACGCTTTATCACCTGGCAAGCAAAGAACACTTATTTATATTGCCAGCTCAGTAAAAGACACTCAAAAACGGATAAACAGGGCAATTGCAATCGTCACCCATCTAAAAAGTACCAATGGTAAAATCAATTTTAAGCAACTGAATGAATTGCTTAAAATCAAGAATTAGTTTATTAAAGCATCTGCGGACAATCCTAGTCCTCTTTTAAGGTTTTTAATCATTTCTAAAGTAAGGCTCCTCTTTCTGTTTAGGATTTTAGATACCGCACCTCTGTTTCCTAAATATTCCACCAGATCTTTCTGTTTTAATGATTTTTGCTCCATTATGAATTTTAAATACTCCACTGGATCAGGTTCAGGAATCGGATAATGAATTAAATCGTATTGCCTTACAAGTAATATCAGTAATTCAACCTCATTGCCATCGGCTGTTCCAGGTACTGCATGGAATAACTCATCAATGCGTTTTACTACCTCGTTGTACTCCTGTTCATTGCTAATAAGTTTTGTAATTTTCATCAGATAATTGGTTCAATAGTTTTAGCATTAACTTTATCATATTCTGCATGTGTACCGAAAAATTTTACCATTACCCGTTTATAATTAAAGCTAAACCTCACAATAATTCTGTAAGAATTTTCTTTAATATTAAATACTACCCTGTCATCTCCTATTAAAGAACAAGAAGGAAAATCCTTTTTAAGTTCATAGAAATTTTTCCAATCAGCTTTTTCAATAGTTTTAAACCAATCTATTATATGTTCCTGAACCTCGGGATGTTTTGTGCAATAGAAGGCCAATAATGCCCAAGCGATAACATTGTAGCTCATATACAAAGTTAATAAATGTTGTAGCCATGACAACATTTGGGAAATATTTTCATTTTTACAGACCCAAATTTTATAACTTTGTTTATGCCACAAATCAAACGCTGGAAAACAAAACCCTTACCTGATTCTACAGAGGTAATGGATTTGGCGAAATCTTTAAATGTCAACCAGTATCTGGCAACAATTTTAGTGCAAAGAGGCATCCAGAATTTTGATCAGGCAAAAGCTTTTTTTCGGCCTGACATATCAGAACTTCATGATCCATTTCTAATGAAGGATATGCAGAAAGCAATCGACCGTATTGTTTATGCAATTGAAAATAAGGAAAAGATCCTGATTTATGGAGATTATGATGTAGACGGGACCACCTCTGTTGCGCTAGTTTATGATTTCTTAACCAATTATCATCCCTTTCTGGACTTTTATATACCTGACCGCCATATTGAAGGCTATGGTATTTCTTACCAGGGAATTAATTATGCAGATCAGAATGGAATAAGCCTCATAATTGCATTGGATTGTGGAATAAAAGCGGTTGATCAGGTCCAATATGCCAGAGAAAAAGGAATAGACTTTATTATTTGCGACCATCATAATCCAGGCGAGACCGTTCCCTCTGCAATTGCATGCCTAGACCCTAAACAGCTTGATTGTCAATATCCTTATAAAGAACTTTCAGGTTGCGGTGTAGGCTTTAAATTGATGCAGGCATTTTGCCTTCAGCATGACATTAATCAGGAACAATTAATTGAATACCTTGATCTTGTGGCGATTAGTATTGGTTCTGATATCGTTCCAATTACCGGCGAAAACAGGATTCTTACATATTTCGGTCTGCAAAAAATTAACCAACGCAAAAGGCCAGGAATAAAGGCTCTTATTGATATTGCCGGATTTAAAAAGGATTTGACAGTAACCAATGTGGTATTCGGACTAGGACCCAGAATTAATGCTGCCGGAAGAATCAAACATGGTAAAGCCAGTGTAGAATTATTAATTTCCAAAACTGATCAGGAAGCACAAGAAAATGCTTTGGAATTAAACAAGCGAAATTTAACAAGGAGAGACCTAGATTCCGGTACTCTTTTGGAAGCTATTGCGTTAATTGAAGATAATGAAGAATCTGTTTCAGCCAAAAGCACAGTCCTTTTCAAAAACGATTGGCACAAAGGGGTTATCGGAATAGTAGCTTCAAAATGCATAGAACAATATTACAGACCAACTGTAATTCTAACTGAGTCAAATGAAAAAGCTACAGGTTCTGCAAGGACCGTAGAAGGTTTTGATCTGTATGAAGCAATTTGTGAATGTTCAGATTTACTGGAACAATTTGGTGGGCATACGCATGCAGCCGGATTGACTTTAAAATTGGAAAACATCCCTGCTTTCAAGGCCAGGTTTGAAGAAGTTGTCACCAAAAGGATTTTGCCTGATCAATTAATCCCTGTAGTAAATATTGACATTGAATTGCCTTTAGATGCAATAACCGAGAAATTTAATAATGTTCTTTCACAAATGGAGCCTTTTGGTCCTCAGAATATGAGTCCTGTTTTTAAGTGTGCCAACGTCTTGCCACTAAATGCAAGGTTAATGAAAGATGAACATCTTAAATTCAGTTTAAAACAGACTAATGGCAATGAAATAGACGTTATCGGCTTTGGAATGAGCCACTGCTACGATTCTGTATTAAACAACCAGCCTGTAGACATTTGCTTTTCGGTGGAAATGAATGAATTTAACAATAAGAAATCCTTGCAACTTCTATTGAAAGATTTACGCTGCACAAAAGATTTTTTGTAAAGCGTAGTTATATTTGAAAAACTCTTTAAAATGTCCCGCTATATTTTAGTTATCACTTTCATTATTTCATTTTATCATTCTTATTCTCAGGAAATAGTTAATGAGAAAAAAAATAAAATTTATTTAGATGCTTATTGGGGAGGCCCTCAGTTAACACCGATCGTGATTAATTCAAATATGAATAAGGTACATGCTAAGGGCTTAGGTCCTTTTGGTGCCAGGGCTGATTTTTTTCTAAGCGACCGACATAGTTTAGGTGTAGATGTTAACTATATGCAAATTTATCTTTCAAGTACTTCCACATTTTATGTAACAGAAAATGGAATGAAATCAGGCGCGCCATTAAATAGTTATACCTTTTCTAAGTTAAGGGTATATTTAAGATATGCTTATCATATGATTCAAAAAGATAAAATAGACTTTTATTTACATGCCGGGATAGGGGCTTCAATCTGGTCTCCAAATCAAATTAAGATTGAAGAGGTAAACAGTGCCAGCAATGGATATACCACTTCAGTTAAATACGTCGAAGTTAAGAATGCAGTTCCTATTGGGTTTCGGACAGGTATAGGATTTCGTTATCTCTTCACAAAAAATATTGGCTTAAATGTAGACCTTGGGCTTGGCGGCCCCTTATTAACTGCGGGATTAACTTTAAGGCTTAAATAAACCTCGTAGGTTAAAGGTTATTATATAGGGTGAGGTGTTTAATCGGGCCACCCGCAATATTGACAGTCTGTGTAAAAAGTGTGAGATTATATTAAGAAAGCAGTTAACCTTACTTCTGAGCTTTTATGCTTATCCTAATTTTAAATTAACGCCCCCAGCAGGATTTTGAATATGGTATCAGTTTATAGTGAAAAAGATTTTATAAAATTAATAAACAATAAGAGGCAATCTGATCAGGTTACAGATCCTGAAGAAGTGATAAAAGCTCACAAAGAGATTTTTGAGTTTATGGAAAAGCTTCCAGGCACATTCTGTTTCATATACGATTTTTTCAATTTCAAGTATATTTTAGTAAGCAAGTCAATTCGTAGCATTATTGGGCAATCGGAAGATGTATTGCTTAAAGGTGGATTTCAAGAATGTCTCAAGTATTTTCATCCGGAGGATAAAGAAAATATTGCATTTATACACCAGAAATTGTTTTCTTTTTTACATAGCCAAAATGCTGAGGAATTAAAGGAATTTAGGTTTGATTTTAATTATAGAGTCTTAAATGCCAAGGGAAATTATATTCAACTACTTCAGCAAAGTGCATTTACTACCATCTTAGATGGAAAACCATTATATGATTTTAGTACTTGTACAGATGTTACTCAACAAAAAAGAAATTCAAGAATGGAATTAAACATCTATAGATTGGATGAAAATAACTCATATAATTTAATATATGAATATGTTGTGCCAGGTACTATTGGCTTTGGTGTAAGTATCTCTGAATTTAAAATTTTAAAAATGGCCGCAGATGGCATGTCCTCAAGAGATATTGCTGAAAAATCCTGTAGATCTATTCATACTATTAACAACCAGAGAAGAAGTATTCTTTCGAAAACCAAATCCAATACCTTGGCGGAAGCAATGTTAAAAATTGAAATTTAAATTTGTTTGTTTGGTTTAGTCGATTACTGTATGGATCAAAGTTCAAATATTTAAAAATAGATGTCAATAGTTACTATTCGTTATTTTTTACCTTCACCGCAATCAATAATTCCCTGATACAGAATCTTATTTGCAAATAGAAAGTAAATTTGTCTCATGACATTTACTGAAGTTTTTGATCGTTATAACTGGGATGATGTAAAGCTTTCAATTGCATCTAAAACCTCTGCGGATGTTGAGAATGCCCTATTGAAGACATCTTCGCGCACTCTTGAAGATTTTAAGGCTTTAATTTCTCCAGCTGGCGCTTTCTATCTAGAGCAAATGGCTCAACTAAGTCACCAGATAACATTGAAAAGGTTTGGTAATACAATTCAAATGTTTATCCCATTGTATTTATCAAATGAATGCCATAATGTATGTACTTACTGTGGCTTTAGCTTGGGAAATAAGGTTAAAAGAAAAACTTTGTCTGATATGGAGATATTAGCCGAAGTAAAGGTTATTAAGGATTTAGGTTTTGATCATGTCTTAATTGTCACTGGAGAAGATCAAACGCATGTTGGCCAGGAATATTTTAAAAATGCTTTAAAATTGATCCGCCCCTATTTTTCACATATTTCCATGGAAGTTCAGCCTTTAGATGAAAATGAATATAAGGAATTAATTTCCCTGGGTTTAAATACAGTACTCGTTTATCAGGAAACTTACCATAAAGAAGATTACAGAAAACACCACCCCAAGGGTAAAAAAGCACAATTTAATTATAGATTAGAAACTCCAGACAGACTTGGTAATGCAGGTATTTACAAAATGGGATTAGGTGTTTTATTTGGATTAGAAGATTGGCGTACTGATAGTTATTTCACAGCCTTACACCTTAATTACCTTGAAAAAACGTACTGGCAATCTAAGTATTCCATTTCATTTCCCAGGTTAAGGCCTTTTTCTGGCGGATTAGAACCAAAAGTTGAGATGACTGATAAGGATTTGGTTCAATTAATTTGCGCCTACAGAATTTACAATGAAGAAGTAGAATTATCATTATCAACAAGGGAAAGCCCAGAATTCAGAGACAATGTATTTAAATTAGGCATAACAAGCCTAAGTGCAGGTTCAAAAACAAACCCTGGTGGTTATGCAATCGAAAAGGAATCTCTTGAACAATTTGAAATTGATGATGATAGAAGTCCTAAAGTAATTGAACAAATGCTTAATGCTCAAGGATATGAAGCCATTTGGAAAGATTGGGACAGAAGTTATAGCTTGTTGTAAAAAAAAATTAAATATTTTTTTGAGAGGCATTCTAAGACTTGTTTTCTGAAAATTCATCAAGAATTTTAATTATTGACCTTTATGAGAAAGTTATTTTAGAAATACTGAAGGGCATTATTTTAAAAACACAATTTTTTCTCCTTATTATTTCAAATTCTGGTTTAGTTTTGAGGTTAACCATTCAAAAACCATATAAAATCCATGGCGTATATTTGTTTAACAATTAACACAACGTCATGATAAAAAATATTTTTGCTCCGAATAACGCGCTTGGTATCGCCCTTGTGATGTTTTGGGTGTTCGCTATTACGGTAGCGTCATTCGTTCAGCATCTGCTTTAATACTCCGACTTACCTGAAAATTTATATGGGACTGTGAAAGCAGTCCCTTTTTTTTGTCCTTAAGATTGGTTCAGGAAAATTTCAACAATAATAGAGAAACTATAAAAAGAAAATCCCCAGCTATTAACTGAGGATTAGTATTTTTAAAATATTTTTAAAGGAATTTGAGTTAAAAACTAACTCGAAACCCACAACTCTAAACTCTAAACTAATACCTTACCTAAAGCCTTAGCAACAGTATCACCAATATTCGCTGGAGATTCTACAACGTGCAATCCGCACTCTCTCATTACTTTCATTTTAGCGGCAGCAGTATCATCAGCACCTCCAATAATTGCACCAGCATGGCCCATTCTACGGCCTGGAGGCGCAGTTTGTCCTGCAATAAATCCTATCACAGGCTTTTTGTTTCCTGTTTCTTTAATCCATCTTGCAGCATCAGTTTCATAAGTCCCACCTATTTCACCAATCATTACGATGGCATCAGTTTCATTATCTGCCATCAGAAGTTCTACAGCTTCTTTAGTAGAGGTTCCGATAATTGGATCACCACCAATACCAATAGCAGTTGAAACACCTAGACCAGCTTTTACGATTTGGTCAGCTGCTTCATAAGTCAATGTACCGGATTTAGAAACAATACCAACTCTTCCTTTTTTAAAGATAAAACCTGGCATAATACCAACCTTTGCTTCATCTGGTGTAATTACACCAGGACAGTTTGGACCAATTAAAGTTACACCTGCTTTAGCACGAACATATTTTTTAGCATAAATCATGTCATTTACAGGAATGCCTTCTGTAATACAAATGATTACTTTAATACCAGCATCAGCCGCTTCCATAATAGCATCTGCAGCAAAAGCAGCAGGAACAAATATGATAGAAACATCAGCACCAGTTTCCTTAACCGCATCAGCAACAGTATTAAATACCGGCTGCTCCAAATGTTGCGTTCCGCCTTTGCCGGGGGTAACACCACCTACAACATTGGTACCATACTCAAGCATTTGACTTGCATGGAAGCTTCCTTCCGAGCCTGTAAAACCTTGAACTATTACTTTAGAATTTTTATTTACTAATACGCTCATTACAAATGGAGTTTTCTATGTTACAAAAATAGGGGAATATTCGGCGTGGGCAAATTTTAGTCAGTACTGCTAAATCAAATAAATCAGCCTTTCTTTAGAAAGGCTGATTGAA
Organism: Cytophagales bacterium; assembly: GCA_014376535.1. Taxonomy (GTDB): domain Bacteria; phylum Bacteroidota; class Bacteroidia; order Cytophagales; family UBA9547; genus UBA9547. The sequence goes on from JACMRH010000340.1 coordinate 48,155, forward strand.
AAAGCTACTAACCAATACTGATCGCTTTCATATCTCCCATTGCCTGGCGAAGTTCGGTACCAACTATTTCTATTGGATGATTTCTGATGATTTCATTTACTATAATGATGTCTTTGTTGTCAACACCATTATCTTTTCCTTCGTTAAAGTTTTTTCCGATTACATCTGTGTTTATTCCTTTCATAAAATCAGCTAGCAATGGTTTGCAGGCATGGTCAAATAAATAACAACCATATTCAGCAGTATCAGAAATAACTCTGTTCATTTCAAATAATTTCTTGCGGGCAATTGTATTAGCTATTAATGGAGTTTCATGTAAAGACTCATAATAAGCAGAGTCTTCAATTATACCAGCTTCAGTCATTGTTTCAAATGCTAATTCTACTCCGGCACGAACCATTGCAACCATTAACAAGCCGTTGTCATAATATTCCTGTTCGGCAATTTTTACATCAGAAGCCGTAGTTTTTTCGAAAGCAGTTTCACCTGTTGCAGCTCTCCATTTTAAAAGGTTTTTGTCCTCATTTGCCCAGTCTTCCATCATAGTTTTGGAAAACTCTCCACTCATGATGTCGTCCTGATGTTTTTGAAACAATGGACGCATTATCTCTTTCAGTTCTTCAGAAAGTTCAAAAGCTTTAATTTTAGCAGGATTTGATAATCTGTCCATCATAGCAGTTATTCCACCATGTTTCAAAGATTCTGTAATTACTTCCCAACCATATTGGATTAATTTAGCAGCATAACCCTTGTCAATTCCTTTTTCAACCATTTTGTCGAAACACAGGATTGAACCTGTTTGTAACAAGCCGCAAAGTATAGTTTGCTCGCCCATTAGATCAGATTTTACTTCAGCAACAAAAGAAGATCCTAAAACACCAGCACGGTGCCCGCCTGTTCCAACACAATAAGCCTTTGCATAATCCCAACCTTTTTCTTCTGGGTCATTTTCAGGATGAACCGCTATTAAAGTTGGTACACCAAAACCTCTTTTATATTCTTCACGAACTTCAGAACCTGGTGACTTTGGTGCAACCATAATCACAGTAATATCTTTACGGATCTGCATTCCTTCTTCTACGATATTAAAACCATGAGAATAAGAAAGTGTAGAACCCTTTTTCATCAAAGGCATGATGGCAGTCACAACAGAAGTATGTTGTTTGTCTGGAGTAAGGTTAATAACTAAATCAGCTGATGGTATCAGTTCCTCATAAGTACCAACTTTAAAACCATTTTCTGTTGCATTTTTGAACGATTGTCTTTTAGATTCAATTGCTTCTTTTCTTAAAGTATAAGATATATCAAGACCAGAATCGCGTAAGTTTAGTCCTTGGTTCAATCCTTGTGCTCCACATCCTACTATTACAATTTTTTTACCTTTCAAAGCATTTACACCATCTGTAAATTCGCTTTCGTCCATGAATTCACAAACGCCTAACTGGTCAAGTTTTTCTCTAAGAGATAAAGTGTTGAAATAATTGCTCATTGTATTTTAAAATTAGAATTCTAGCTACAAAATTGGTTATTATTTTAATACTTAAAATGTCTTTTAGTTTAAAAACTAGGTACTTTTTATGGATTGAAGCAAATAAATTTTATCATTTATAATCTTAATACACTCATTAAGTGTTTGTTAATTATATTTGTGTCTATAACTAATTTTAAATTGGCTAAAGAAAACAATAAAAGAATTCCAGTTTATGGAATAGATCGATTCAGTCGTGGGCCAAACAAGAAAATAGAATACCAGGTAGAAATTTTTGATAATACTAGAAACTTCAAAGTCACTTATCCTCACCGCCACGATGATTTCTACGAAATCCTTTACATAACAAATGGAACTGGTTATTACACTATAGATCTGTATCCTTTTGAAATCTTTCCCGGGGCTGTATTTTTCCTGTCGCCAGGCCAGGTACATGAACTTGTGCTTTCGGATGATATAAAAGGATATATTTTTCTCTTTAGCTCAACATTTTATCATTTCAATAAAAGCAATCCGTTTAAAATTTTTGAGCTCCCCTTTTTTTATACTATCTCTCCAAATTCCCCGCACTTAATTTTAAAATCTGATATTCAAAAAAACTTAGTTTCTGATTTGTTTCTGAAAGCTATTTCAGAGAGTGAAAATGAATTAATTGAAAAGGATGATGCTATAAGGGCTTTACTTGATTTAATCTTGATAAGTTGCAAAAGAATGTTTCAGGAGTTGCCTGAGGAAGGATCATTAAAAGGTTTAGTTTTGGTAAAAAGGTTTAAACAACTAATTGAATCTAATTGCAATCAAAACATGTCTGTAAAGGATTTTGCCGAATTGCTGAAAATTACGCCAAGTCATTTAAGTGAAACCGTAAAAAATATAACCGGTAGAACATCTACAGATTTAATAAATGATAGAACAATTATTGAAATCAAAAGAATGCTTTTACAAACGGATTTAAGTATTTCTGAAATAGGATATAAACTCAATTTTTCTGACCAGTCTTATTTTTCAAAGTATTTTAAAAAGTTGACTGGAGTGACACCTCAACATTTCAGATCTGTAAAATTATAATAAATAGCATGTTACAATTAAAAGGTTTAATAGGACGTTATTTGTAAATCACAAATCCTTTTCGCACTATTCTACGTAATTGAAAAGCTTAACTGTTATAATGAGAATTAATGTTGTAAGGATTTTGCTCTGTTTTTCCATTGGCCTTACTTTACTATGTTCTTCCCTGATCTATTTTGCCCGTCAACAAAAGTCGGAAGATTTGATGTGGGTACTTCACACTCATGAAGTTATAGAAAATACGGTAACTCTATTAAGTTCTATACAAGATGCTGAAAACGGTCAAAGGGGTTATATTTTGACACAGAATATAGAGTTTTTAAAACCTTATTCAAATGCAATAAACCAAATCGATTCTCAATTAAAAAAGGTTAGACATTTAACTGTTGACAATAAAAAGCAACAATTGAACCTTGATAGACTTGATACAGAAATAGCTTACAGAATGCGGCTCATTGATACAACTTTAAAATTAGAAGGTGCCAATCGAAATAAAGAGGCTATAGAATTTATAAAAAGAGGCAATGGTCGGATTTCTATGGATAGTATCAGAGCCATACTTAATCGGGTTTTAATTCAAGAAGACCAACTACTTATTATAAGGAACGAAAACTTAAAGGAATCTGCTTTTTTTAGTTCTTTAATAAGTTTTTCCAGCTTGTTCTTTATTGGAAGTATGTCCGTTATCTCCCTCTTTGTAATAAGCAAAAAACAAAAGATCAACCGAAATCTTATTAAAGATTTAAGTACTTATAATCTAACACTTGAAAGCCAGATTAAACAAAGAACAATTGATCTTGAAACTATCAATCAAAAATTGGTATTGTTAAATGAAGACAAAAACCAATTCCTGGGTATGGCGGCCCACGATTTAAAAAATCCAATTAATACCATAAAAGGTCTTATTAACATCCTTCAGATCACAGGTGAAACCAATCTCTCAGATGAGCAGAAGGAAATTTTAGATCATGTTAACAATTCCACTTCTAAGATGTCAAAGCTAATAAGTGATTTACTGGATATTAACAGGATAGATCAAGGAATGACTGATATTCAATTTGAACCAGAAAATCTATTGCAAATTGTTGAAGGGGTTATTTACGGATTTAAAGAAATTGCCGAACAGAAAGAAATAGGCATCACTTTACTTAATCTATTGACGAATAAAACACTATCTACTGATAAAAATGCGTTGGTTAGAATTTTGGACAACTTGGTTTCCAATGCAATTAAATTTTCATCCAAAGGAAAAGACGTCCATATTAGTTTGTATAATAAAAATGGCCTGACTTACATCTCAGTAAAAGACGAAGGTCCTGGAATTAAAGAAGAAGAAAAACATTTACTATTCGGTAAATTCAAAAAACTAAGCAACAGGCCAACTGAAGGTGAAAGTTCAACTGGCTTAGGACTTTCAATAGTAAAATCGCTGGTAGAAGCTATGAATGGATCTATAGAATATACCAGCGAAGTTGGAAAAGGCACAACTTTCACTCTAGTTTTTAAGAGTTAATTTACTATATTCTTCATAAAAGGCTTTTATGGTTTCTATTCCTTTAAAAAAATTGAATAACCCAAAACTCTCGTTTGGTGAATGAATGGCATCTTCATCCAGGCCAAATCCCATAAGTAAAGTATCAATTCCGAGAACCGTTTTAAACAAAGCCACAATCGGTATACTTCCACCAGATCTTACCGGAATAGGAGTTTTATTCCAACATCTCTCAAATGCTTTTGAAGCGGCTTTGTAAGCTATGGTATCCGTTGATACGACTACTGGAACACCACCGTGGTGTGGTATAACTTTAACATTAACTGAAGTAGGAGCAATCGAAACAAAATAGTTGGTGAATAATTCAGTGATCTTTGCAGGGTCCTGATTTGGCACTAGCCTCATAGAAATTTTAGCAGAAGCTTTTGATGCAATTACTGTTTTAGCTCCTTCTCCTGTGTATCCGCCCCATATTCCATTTACATCTAATGTAGGGCGTATCGATGTGCGTTCAATTGTGGAATATCCTTCTTCACCTGATACATCCGCTAATTCCAAAGCTTTTTTGTAAACATTGATATCAAATGGAATTTTTCCTATTTCACTTCTTTGTTCACTACTTAGCTCTACAACCTCACTATAAAAACCAGGTATAGTTATTCTGTTTTGTCCATCATGGAGCTTTGCTATCATTTCACAAAGTATGTTTATCGGATTCGGAACTGCTCCGCCATATAAACCCGAATGAAGATCACGGTTTGGACCAGTTACTTCAACTTCTAAATAAGATAACCCTCTTACTCCAATATCAATCGAAGGACAATCATTAGAAATTAATCCAGTATCAGAAATAAGAATAACATCCGCCTTTAATAACTCTTTGTTTTCAATTACAAACAATTCAAGGTTGTTCGATCCTATTTCTTCCTCACCTTCTATAATGAGCTTTAAATTGCATTTCAAATTTCCTTCATTAATAATCTCCTGGATCGCTTTCACATGCATATAAACCTGACCTTTATCGTCACATGCTCCCCGGGCATAAATTTTATCATTTTTAATAGTAGGTTCAAATGCTGGAGACGTCCAAAGTTCTAAAGGCTCGGGAGGCTGAACGTCGTAATGTCCATAAATAAGAACTGTCGGATAAGAGTCTTTTATTATGTGTTTACCAAACACAATTGGATTCCCTTTTGTTTCTCTGATTTCTACTGTTTCAATTCCTACATTCTCAAGACTTTTTTTTAGCCAATTAGCAGCTTCTCGACAATCAACTTTGTTTTCAGCCTTAGCCGAAATTGAAGGGATTCTCAAAAAGTCAAACAACTCGTCTAAATATTGGTTCTGATTATGATTATACATTATCTAAAATTTAAAGCTAAAACTACTATTCAAATTTAATATTTCAATAACCCTTTTCATTGTTTGAATAGTAAATCAATTCATTTCCTAACTATATATTTGGTTTTATGCCTTCAGGTTTTTTCCTGCTATATTTGCAAAAACTTATTGAAAAAATGAAATATTTTGTTACAGTATTATTAATAGGCATTCATATATCACTATTTGCTCAGAAGAAGAAAAAAGCCAGCACGACTACTAAACTGCCTTCTTCCATTATTAAACCTACACAAGGAATTTCAGGTGTTAATCCTTTATCAGAATCTGAAATTGCAAACGGATTAAGACAAGCTTTAAGTGTTGGAGCTAAAAATGCAGCTACTCAACTTAGTAATGTAGATGGATTTAATGGAAACAATTTAATTAGGATTCCTTTTCCACCAGAAGTCTCTCAGGTTTCAACTAAATTAAGAGAATTAGGTTTTGGGGCTAAAATTGACGAATTTGAAACTACATTAAATAGAGCTGCTGAGAAAGCTGCCACTGATGCTGCACCAATTTTTGTCAATGCCATAACACAAATGTCAATAACCGACGCGAAAAATATTCTAACTGGAAATAATTCAGCAGCAACTTCTTATCTGCAATCCAAAACTAGTGATGCGTTAATGACTACTTTTTCTCCAACAATTAAAAATGCATTAGGTAGCTCTCTGGCAACCTCAAAATGGACTGAAATTACCAGTATATATAATCGTATTCCTTTTATTACACCTGTTGAAACGGATTTAGTAAAATATACAACCACTAAAGCCTTGGCAGGCTTATTTGTTGTCGTTGCACAGGAAGAAAATAAAATAAGGGAAAATCCCACCGCCAGAGTCACGGATGTTTTACAAAAAGTTTTTGGAAGTGTTAAATAAACAATATGAATAGCGAGTATAAAGATCCTTTATGGCATTTATTGAATTACAGGTATATGTCTCATCCTTGGCATGGAATTGCAATTGGCCCAAACGCCCCTGAAGTTGTTACAAGTTTAATTGAAATGACCCCTTATGATTCTTGTAAATACGAAATTGATAAGGATTCGGGGTTTTTAAAATTGGATCGTCCTCAAAAATATTCTAATGTATTTCCTGCATTATATGGATTTGTCCCTCAAACCTTCTGTGACACTAAGATTGCAGAATATTGTATGGAAAAGTCAGGTAGGACTGGGATAATAGGGGATGGTGACCCCCTTGATATTTGTGTGCTTACTGAAAGAAATATTACACATGGTAACATTTTGCTTAAAGCCATTCCTATAGGTGGTTTTAGAATGATTGATAAAGGTGAGGCTGATGATAAAATTGTAGCGATTCTGGAAGGAGATGAAGTATTTTCAGCCTGGAAGGATATTGAAGACATCCCATCCTCGATGATTGAACGTCTTCGCCATTATTTCTTAACATATAAAGATATTCCTGGGGCCACAAAACGAAAAATAGAAATCACTCACGTGTATGGTCGGGAAGAAGCCCTGGAAGTAACCCGTAGAAGTATGCAGGATTATCAAAACAGGTTTGGTAGACTAGAAGAAGAGTTATCGTATATGCTTAGACTTTCCTCTACTGTTAAAGAATAGTAGATTTAAATCAAAGGTTAAAGCCCATCCAATGTCACTGGATGGGCTTTTTTTATGGTTTAAAGGGGAAAATGTAGTCTTTCTAAAAAATATTTTTTTAGCAGGGACCTTCATTACCAAAGAGTTAAGTAATAGTTAATGGAAAAGGTATAAATATTTTGGGAGTAGGTATTGCGGGGGGAGAAAAGTTGATTACCTTTGCATCCCCAATCGGAAGGAAAG
>JACMRH010000341.1 GCA_014376535.1 Cytophagales bacterium
CTACAATTGCAAGCAGAAACTGGCGGCATCTTTTTATGCAAACAAAAACCTATTGTCTCTATTAAAAGAATGAGCGAAGAAACAAACATATGGCCCCAAATTGACCGCTATTTATCTAATAGTATGGGCGTATCGGAAAAAGCAGATTTTGAAATAAAAATTGCTTCTGATCCTGCCCTCGCTGATATGGTCGAGTCATACAGTCTTACAGAACTGGTAGTGGTTTCAAATGAATCTCAAAAGTTGAAATCCATCATGACTAAAGACCTTTCCAGACAGAGAATTGGATGGAAAACCTTACTACTATCCGGAATAGTGGCGACTGGAATTGGATTTGGAATATATTTCATAAACCCTTCTGTTGAAAAGGAGACAGTTTCAGTAGAAAAGAAAGCTATTGTTTTAGAAAAACAATCTATTGAAAAGGAATTACCTCCTGACACAGTAAAAACCAAGATTATAGAAGTTCCTAAAAATTCTAAAACTTCTTCAAAAGTAGAAATAAAGAAAGAAGAAAATCCAGTAGCCATTCTGGATCTAAAACCCATTTCAAATTTTGAAACTCCAAAGCCTTTCCACACAGAAAGTGGCAAAAATGAAACTACGGAAACCAAAGTTTCCAGTGTAAAAAGCATTCATTCTCCATGTGAAAATGTAAAAATTGAGGCCGATTTATTTTCTACCCCGGCCTGTTCAGGGAAAAGCAATGGTGAAATCCATATCAGAAACAAATCTATAAAGGGCGAAATACCACCTTACTTGATTTCTGTTAATAGTGAGGAATTTGTATTAAATGAAATCAAGGATTTAAATGCAGGTAGTTATGAAATTTTCATAAAAGATGGGAATAATTGTGTTGTCAAAATTCCAGATCTTATAATTTTGAAAAGTATCAGTTGCGCTGAACCTTCAAAAGAATTTACCTTCAATCCACAATATGATCCTGCCTGGGTTATTCCTTATAATATCCAGAAGAACGCTAAAACGATAAGGATTCTGGACAAATGGGGCAAAGAGGTTTTTTTAGCACAAGTAAATGCAGGCCATCCTGCCGATTGGAATGGCCAAAGCAATACAGGTTCTGAGATTGCTGCAGGCTACTATTTGTTTTATATTGAATATACTAATGGAACAACCGATAAAGGATCAATTAGTATCTTGCGTTAACATGAAAGCAGCCATCACTATATTGTTCACATTTTTTTCTATCCAACTGTTTGGCCAAACCGGGCCGGCTGGTGTAGGAAACAATGATGGCACTTCAGCATTAAAACTTTGGCTTGACGCTGATAAAAATGTGTATGCGGACACCCTCATAAAAAGAAAGGCAAATGACAAAGAAAGAATATTAGCCTGGAAAGACCTAAGTGGCAGTAAAAACGATGTTTTCGCCAGAACTGATAGTTCACGACCGACATTAGTAAAGCATATTTCCTTTTTAAACGACTGTAATGCTGTCAGGTTCACGCGAAATGCTGGCAGTAATAACAAACGGAACTACATGGAGTCTAAGTCATTTAATTTTACAAATGATATAACGATTTACGCCGTATTTTATTCTCTGTCTAAAGGTGGAGGCAACAACTTTAGCCCCTTTAAAAGCAATGCAATTATTCCTGGAAACGATACATTATGGTATATGGGAGCAGGAATTGTAGATGCAGATGTAAATGGGACCAGAAATGATATAAGCATGACCCTTACTGATACCAGCCTTGCTGCGGGAGGGGGTGATACAATTACAAAAACGGAGTATACAGTAAAAACGCCAGTCAAATTAAACAAGGCAAACATTGGCTGTTTGAAAAAAGAAATGTCCAGCGGAAAATTAAGCATATCAGTGAGCACTGAAGACCCTGCAGAATTTATCACCGGAACTCAGCCAATCAACAATTCAGCTAAATACACAATAGGTAGTATTTCCAATATTGTGTACGGAAAAGACGTCAATTTTTTTGATGGATTAATAGCATCAGTAATGATTTTCAACAAGAAATTGTCAATTGCTGAGACCATTATTCTGGAAAACTATCTTGCGGCAAAATATAATATTCCTTTAGCCAAAAATGACATTTATAAGGCCGATGATGAAGCCATGGGAAATTATGATTTCAATCTTTCAGGTATCGGGATGGGTGCAGATGGTGAAGGACAAAAAAAGGCCATTGGAGAAGGGATTATTGAAATAAGTAATCCTTCTGATCTGGGCAAAGAAGAATTTTTATTGTGGGCAAGCAACAATCAGTCGCTAAGTTTCCAAACTTCAGATTTCCCTGAAGGAGTAAAGCAAAGGATTGCAAGAACCTGGAGAGTAAGTAAAAAAGGTGAGACCGGTAAAGTTGATCTGGTTGTTAACACCCAGGGTTTTGCAGGTTTTGATAATCAGGACCTTGTCTTGCTAATTGATACTGACAACAATGGTTTGTTTGAAAATGAGCAATTAAGATCCGGAATGATCACCCAATCCAAATACCTTGGAAATGGTAAATACCTTTTTCCTCAGGTTAATCTTAATAACGATAACAGATTTACATTTGGGATTTTAAAATCAACTTGCCAGAACGATTGTGAAGCTGTTTTTTCCCCAAATGGGGATGGGATTAGTGATACCTATTTTATAGAAAACGTTGGCAAAACATTGATCCTCGATAAGTTTGGCCAAATAATAAAAGACATAAATGCCCCGGGTTACTGGGACGGTACTAAAAATAACGGCTCCCTGGCAAAAGAAGGGCTTTACTTTATTATTGGCAATGAAACTGTTCAAAAAACAGTTTCACTACTGAAGTAAGATCAGCCCAACATGCTTCCTATTTAAAGCAGTCAGATAAAGTCTTGGGATTAGGAAAATGGACTACAGCATCACGCGTCATACAGGATGCAAATATTTGTGTGATTTGCAAACTCCCGAATTACTGAAATCTTCTTGTTTTTAAATGATACGGTACATTACTCCTATTCCAAATCCAGTAAGTTTTATTCTACTATCAGGATGATTTGTATAAACCCCATTAAAAGTATTTTGGAATTGTAAATAAGTATGTAAAAGAAGCTTAGGGCTGAAATCACGACCAAGTGAAAGCATTCCTCCATACATCCAGAAAATCTCTTTGGGTGAATCCACCTCCTGTACATGCTTTTGTTTTAAGGTAAATGCAGGGCAGATGTTTAACTCTGGCATGATAAACCATTTCCTGTTTTCCATATTCATTCTATATCCGATACTAAGGGGTACAGTAAGGAAGATGATCTGGGTTTGCTTTCTGTTTTCTGCCAGTACAGTATAATTTACTGTATAACTACTATCCCTGGTAATAACACCCTTATAGATAATTCTTCCCGGAAGAATAGTTGTAGAAGCATGTGAATAATCATAAACGGTAACGCTTTCCTGTTTTGAACGGTTCTCATCATTATAAACTGAATAATTCAAGCCAGTAGTAAATGAGCCGATTCCCATTGAGAATAAGAATTGTTTAAAACCTGCAGTTATCCCAAAACCGTATTTCCGATAAGAATTGAGACTGATTTTCTGGTCGTTATCAAATTTAAAAAGTTGTGAATTTCCAAATCCAAAAGTTCCTGTTAAATGCCAGGTTATATTTTTAAAATATTGATGTGAATTCTTGTTTTTGACTTTGGTGCTCATTTGCGCACCCGAACCATCTCCCAGATACACTTGTTTTCTCAGAATTAGTGGTTCCTGAATAATGATTACAGTATCTACCTTCAGGCTGTCTATTTGAGCTGAAAGTTGATTGCAAAAAATTAACAATGCAATTAGAAGGAAATATTTAAACAATGTATTCATGCCTCTACAAATTTCATACAATTAGATACATAATCAAGTTTGATATTCATTAAAACAATTCTAGGTAATTATCAGTAAAACTAATTTTAATCATTGCTTTCGCTTTTATCTGCTGCGAAGCCTAAGCAATAATACATTGTGGCTATGCGACTTTAGTGGAAATAACTTGAAAAGGGAAAGAACAGCCAGTCGGTTTCGGTAGGAGAAAAGCTGTATTTTCTCCAAATGGGGATGGAATTAGTGATACTTATTTTATAGAAAACGTAGGCAAAACATTGATCCTCGATAGGTTTGGCCAAATAATAAAAGATATAAATGCCCCTGCCTATTGGGACGGTACAAAAAACAATGGATCCCTTGCCAAAGAAGGTCTTTACTTTATTATAGGCAATGAAACTGTTCAAAAGACAGTTTCATTGCTAAAATAGAATTAATTATAGATTTTATTCTTTCGCCAATTTCACAAATGTATTACGTGCCTGGTTTGAAATTTTTACCACATATAATCCGGCTGGCAAATTTGTACCTGTAGCTATTGTTCCATTGCCTGTCCCTTGCTCAACTACATTACTTGAAAGATCATGAATTTGGTAACTGTATTCGCCATTGATCGAAATGTTAAAGGAACCTGAAGTTGGATTAGGATATACCTTAAGATCTTCTCCTTCCTTAGATTCCTCTAATCCAGTCACAACTTTCACACAATTTCCCTCTCCTACTATACAATTGATATACTGCTCCAGGTTTGTATATCCATCTTTGTCTAAATCGCCATTATTGTCTGCAACATTTATATTTAGTCCCCATATTTTTTCCCAGCTATCTGGCATTCCATCCTGATCAGTATCAACTAGTTTTGCGCCGCCATTTACTGTACCCACCCCAACCATAGGTGCATCATTATCATGACGAACTATTTCTCCCATTGTTCCAAGGGAAGTGAGTTCCTGGATCATTCTTGTATCTACCTGGTCTCTTTTAAGCGATGCACCTGCATTTTTCACAACATAGGCATATGCATTTGCCGGTGATAAAATTTTGGTAATCGGATAGGAATAGGCTGATGTCTGCCAGGTAACAGGGCCGTAGCTGGCAGTTGGAATAAGGCTGCCGTCTAATTTCCCATTGCGGTTGCTATCCTGAAAATTATTTGCTGCATATAAATGAAAGTTGGCATTTGCCCTGGTAAATGCAGCTGCCGCATCACTAGGCCCATTTATAAAATAATTACCAATCACATTTGCCCAGGATTCCTGTTCTGAATCTCCTAAAATATAGCCACCTACTTCCCAATTGTAAATGATGTTGTTTACAAATTCATTTTTGCCCTTCACTTTTGGGTTACGTGTATGATTATCAATGTACAAAGTCCTGACAATACTTGTTCCAAAATCTGATTGCATTAAGCCTCCTGTAGAATGCGGGTCAAGACCTTGCGAGACAATTCCATCTTGAAAGGTAAAGTTTGTAACATCTCCGTTTACATCCAGTGTACCATCTCTTCCCCAGGATACTGAAACATTGTCCATGATAATATCATGACCATCTGCTATAGCAATGGCATCCTTTCCTGAGGTGCCAAGTTGTCCCATCCTGTAACGTATATAACGGGTTATGGTGTTGTTGGCATTAGAATAAGATACCCCGTCACCATAGATAGAAATACCATCTCCGGGTGCAGTTTGCCCTGCAATGGTGAGGTTAGAAGAAAAAACAAGTCGATCGGTAATATTAATAACTCCTCCAACATCAAAGACAATAGTCCTGTTCGATTTACTAATTGCATCCCGAAAAGAACCTATACCAGCGTTATTTAAATTTGTTACATGATAAACCGTGCCTCCGCGGCCTCCTAATGAATATTTTCCAAAACCCTCGGCCGTAGGAAAAGCCAATTGCTGCGCCTGAACATAAAAAATTCCTAAAAAGAAAGTATAAATAATGAGTCTGAAAGTAATAGATTTTATCATAATGGGATGCTGCACATTTTGATAATCAATACCTGGAAATTTATATTTTGTAACGGTATAATCTGAATGTTTTAATAGAATATTTTTAAAAAACCTTCAATAGTTTAAACTTAAAAAATATAGATTCCCAACCCAGGCAAATCTGTACTTTAAAACCACCTTAAATTTCATTATCCTTGTGATTGCTAAGGGTCTATGAAAATATTGATAATACGCTTTTCTTCTATTGGAGATATTGTCCTTACGACGCCTGTCGTTAGAGGATTGAAAGAACAATTATACGGTTCAGAAGTTCACTATTGCACTAAAGCATCATTTCACCAGGTTCTAGAAGCTAATCCATACATTTCGAAATTTCATTTCCTTGAAGACAGTCTGTTCAAATTAATCAGTGAACTAAAAGCAGAAAAATATGACCTGGTTATAGATCTGCATAATAATCTCAGAACCAGGATAATTAAAATGTTCTTGGGCATACCGTCCAAAACATTTGAAAAGCTCAATTGGGAAAAATGGCAAATGGTAAATTTGAAAAAAAACAAGCTGCCGAAAGTTCATATTGTAGACAGGTATTTTGCAACTGTTGAAAGATTAGCTGTTAGTTATGATGGCAGAGGTTTAGATTATTTCATTCCAGCAAACGATGAAATCCAGTTAAAATCTTTACCTAAGCAATTTCAACCAGGCTATTATGTTTATGCTATTGGCGGCCAGCATGAAACCAAAAAGCTTCCATTAAACAAAATGAAAGAATTGGTTTCAAAGATTAATGTTCCATTAATTTTGCTCGGTGGAAAAGAAGATTCATTAAATGGCACTGAATTAGAAAAATACGGCAAAAGCATTGGCAAACAAATATTAAATCTTTGCGGCAAAACCAGCCTTAACCAATCAGCCTCTTACGTGAAGCAGTCAGGCAAAGTATTTACTCACGACACTGGCCTAATGCACATTGCAGCAGCTTTCAGAAAAGAGGTAATCAGTATTTGGGGCAATACTATTCCTGAATTTGGTATGTATCCATTTCAAACCAAACACACCATTCTGGAGGTTAAAGGTTTATCTTGCAGACCTTGTAGCAAAATAGGTTATGATAAATGCCCAAGAGGCCATTTTAAATGTATGAATTTGCAGGAATTTGTTGAACCCGCTACCCTGTAATTCAATCAGAAATTCCTTTGCCCGTTTACAACCCTTCATATAATCCTCCATTTCCCTACAAAAACGGGCATATACACACTATTCTTTCTTTTTTGTTTAGAAACAAAAAACCATTAAATTATCTAAGATCAATTTTACAAACTAAAGACGGGGATTTTCTTGCTCTGGATAAGCTGCCAAACTTGAATAACCGCTGTGCCATATTGGTCCATGGTTTGGAAGGATCTTCAGAAAGTGGCTATATAACTTCATTAGCTGCTTATTTGAACAAACTAGGCTGGGATATTGTCGCTCTCAATTTACGTGGTTGCAGCGGAGTTGATAATTCCCTTTTCAATGCCTATCATAGTGGAATTATTGAGGATCTGGACCAGGTTGTAGACCATTTAAGGCTGACTTACAATCAAATAACAATTATTGGATTTAGCCTGGGAGGCAATATAGTGTTGAAGTACATGGGGTTTCTCGGCAAGCAAAATCTGCAGAAAGTAATTCGCGCTGCAGCAGTGTCCGTTCCTTGTCACTTAAGCAGTTCGTCTGACAAACTGGAAACATGGGAAAATTATATTTATAACCGGCGTTTTATTATTGCATTAAAAAATAAGCTTAAAAAGAAAATGAATGCCTTTCCAGGAAGAATAAGCCAGAATACTTTTGAAGCAATAAAAACTATCAGGCAGTTAGATGATGCTTACACCGGACCAGCAAATGGATTTGAAGATGCTGAAGATTATTATACAAATTGTTCTTCATTGTCCAGCTTAAAATTTATTACTACTCCAACCCTACTCATAAATGCCCAGGACGATCCATTTTTGACAGAATTATGCA
>JACMRH010000342.1 GCA_014376535.1 Cytophagales bacterium
GGAAATATCTGCATTCTTGCCTTCATATCGTCCATTGCCAAGAAAGGCCAGGCCAAAGAGGTCCTTTGAAAATTTCAGACCAAACAATTCCCGGTATTTTATTCCCACAACCCATTCATGTTTTGTGCTTCTCCATTGATAAAACGCTTGGTTATTAAATTGAAAACCAAACCTGTTACCTGAATTTTTGAGTTTATCCTTCACTTCAGCAAGGTATGTAGCGTCTAAATATCCACCCCAAAGCAAACCGGCAAGCATAGAATTAGGCAAAGTATTTGCATTCGATTCAAAGGCTGTATGAAAAGCAATCGAATGTTTTGTTGAGTCAGTTAAACCCTGTTGATTAAAAATAGATTGGCCATTAACGAAAGGACTCAGAAATAGACAAATAACTAAAAGACGTCGCATTAACGGGAAACTTTAGGAGAAATTTTGGCTGTCAATGACAAATGAGCTGCGTAATCAGAATATATTTTAACTTTCTTATCCGGTGGTGTATTGAACTGGGCCTCCAAAATCATTTTTTGTGAAGTATTGATAAATTCTAATTGGGATGGATCAAACCTGAATTCTATTTTACTGAATTTTTGAGCTAATACTTTTCCGGAAACAGGGTCTATGTCTGCTGCCTCCATTCGCCCTATTCCATTCAAAACCAAAGTTCCACCTGTATTTGAAATGAATGTGGCTTTGATGTCTGCAAAAAATGGAAACCCATTGTAGGAAAGTAATCTTAAAACACCTCCATTTGTCTCTAGTCCAATCTGTGAAGAATTTACAGAAATTGTGTCCCTTAGAATCAAACCCTGAACTGAAATATTCAATGGCACTTCTATCAACAGAATTGGTTTAAGCTTAGAAGTATTAAAAACAAAATTATTACTGTCTTTCGGAAGGCCGCCAACCTTTGCATGCACCTGATAATCTAATTTATTTGGAAGTATGGAAACCAGGTTGGCAAAATTAGAAGTATTGCTGCTTTTCAATGTGGTATTGGTTTCCATAAAAGGAGGATTTGTCGCAGCAGGAATAGTAAAATCCTGGCCTATTAACTGTGGATCAGTGGCGGTAACAACTTCTCCATATTGGTTCGTTGCCTTTAAACTTTCAAATCTGACCTCACCATTTACCCCCAAACCATTCTCAACTTTCAAACTGAGCTTTACATTTTCAGGAGAAAGTTGCTGAACATTTATTTTGGAAAACAAATCGGTATTTACGCTGGCTTTAATAGTCGTATCCAGGCTGCCGAGATATCCTCTTACATATTTCGGCCTAACAGATTTAAGATAAACATTTACCTCAATGCTATCAGTTAGGTTTAAATATACCTTTTTACCTGTATTTTTCACATGAGCCCTGAAGTCATAATAGAAACTATTAAAATAATCAGGAGCAGTTGAGAGGTTAAATAAGTAATTTTTAATCGGAACTTTCAGCTGAATATTAGTTGCTTTAGTCGCGGTGGCAGGTGGTACAACACCATTAAAAACTAGCGGAATGCCATTTTGTGTCGTCTTTGGAATTGAATAAGTGATGTAAATAGAATCCTGAATAGTGCTTACTACATCCATTACCATGTTACCTTCATCGATTATGGCTTCTCTTAACTCCAGGTCTTTCATATTTTCAAGTGAAACTGTCCGCCTGTCAGTTACCACATCCTGGTCTGGAAAAACCGCTGTGGCTGAATTTACCGTCAGATTAGAAAATATCATTTTCACTTCTATAGATGAATTTGTGTCTATAATCGCATTTTTATCTGTTATCAAATCTAGAATAGGTATGTTGATTAATAAATTACCATCCACCTTTTTCCCAGCCAAATCATAAGATTTGCTAAATGTACTATTAACATCTAGTGCAATGCCATTTTCCTGTATCAGTACCGCCATATCTGAAGCGTTGCGGATCGAGAAATCCATCCTACTTATTTTTAGAGGAAACTGGTTGTTGATAGTCAGGTCTAAAGTGCCGGTTTTCAATTCAGCGCTTTCAAAAAACTGGTTCAAACTTAAAGGCAGGTTACCTAAGGGAAAAGAAAGAGTAGAAGGCAATGCAGTTGGAATACTTGAAAGAGGTTTGCCCTGGAAAAATCTAAGCGCGTAACCGTATAAAGCATTTTGTTGATCACCGGAATTTATTAATGACGTGGCCAGGTCGCCTAAAGTGAATTTCTGGATAAAGGGAGGAACAGTTAACACCAGAGAATCGAGCTTAAACTTTCGGTAAAAAGGAGGAACCGAAAAGGTATCTAACACACTCAACGACAATGAATCCAGTTTCTGTTTTAAGACCAACACTGCCAGGCCACTGCTATCAGTCTTTAGTTGAGAAGTGTCTGTAACAAGATTTCCAATACTTAAATCCGCATATGCGATAGGAAAAGAAGCTTCCGGGGACCATTGGGTTTTGTCAAAAACTTTCCTGCAAGAGCTTAACAAAATAATGAACAATGCCGAAATTAAAATACTGGTTATATTTGTCTGTTTCAAAATGATATTAGGTTCTTACTATTGATACATTCATAAAGGAAGAAAGTATTGTAAATTACTAAGAATTTTATAAGATTTTATAAATTAGTACATAACTTAAAGTTAATAGCCTCGTAATTATTTCATGGAAGTTTATCACAGCAAGGAAGAAGAATTCATAACATTGACTATTGACGGGGAATTAGATGCGAGTTCCTGTCTGGTCCTTGACGAATCCATACAACAGGTTGTAAGTGAAAATGAGAAAAAGATTCTTGTAGACTGCAAACAACTTTCCTATATTTCCTCAGCAGGATTAGGGGTTTTTATGTCTTATCTGCAGGATTTTGCTGCCAATGACACCAGAATGGTGTTATTTAACTTGAATCCGCAGGTGAAAGAAGTTTTTAGAATTTTAGGGCTTGATAATTTGTTGAAAATTGTAACCAATAAAGACGAAGCCAAGCTTTTGGCAAATGCAGTTAAATTTTAAAACATATTGCGATAAGAATAATCTTCAGTCCGTAAGGGACTTCGTCAGGACCACCCTTTCGCAAAAAGGTATTTCTGACCAGGATTCTTATCTTACGGTGTTGGCCATTGATGAAATTTGCGCCAACCTGATGATCCACTCCAATTGTTGCGATAACGATAAGCAGATCAACCTGAATCTTAATTTTTTAGAAGACCAGTTACAAATAACCATTACCGATTACGGCATTTCCTTCAATTACGATAACCATGTTGATTCTGTGGTTGAGGATCTTATTGCAGATAAGAAAAAAGGAGGACTTGGATTATTATTGGTAAAAAGAATAATGGACAGTGTAAGCTACGAAAGCTTTAACGGATATAACAATTGGGTGCTACTGAAAAAAGTAAATATTGCTTAATATTTTAAGCACCAAAATTCAAAAATGAA
>JACMRH010000033.1 GCA_014376535.1 Cytophagales bacterium
GTCAGTTTAATTATACCCTATCAAATTCTGAAGGACAAGTATTGTATGAGGGAAATGGAAATAACTCTGTGGTATTAGGCAATACTTTAACAGAAGGGATCTACTTTTTAAAAATTAATAAATATCAAGGAAGCAAAGTGATTAAAATCTTTAAATATTAATGCCTGCTAAACAATTTATTATGAAGAAATTTTTAAAAATAAAACTCGGTTTGATATTTTTTTTCAACGCAAATATAAATATTAATTTACTTGCTCAGGCTCCATTGGTTTTTGATGTTGAAAACAGAACTGTCAGTGGTTGTGTTGCAACTGCTGGAAATACCAGCACAATAAATACTTTTCTTCCAGATCCATTTTCTTTAAATAATGGTGTCAGAGTCTCTACTTTTAATGATTGGACCTGTAGAAGAAATCAGATCAAATCGGAAATTGAGCAATACGAGATCGGGCCAAAACCTTCCAAACCAGTAAATGTAACAGCCACATATTCAGGAGGAAAGTTAACAGTTACAGTTGTAAACAATCAACAAACTTTAGTTTTAACATCTAATGTTACAATGCCTACAGGCACTGGCCCTTTCCCTGTTGTGATCGGAATGAATGCACCTTCGGGCCAGTTATCGGCCAGTCTTTTCTCAGGTGTTATTCAAATTCCCTTCAATCACGATCAGGTCGTGTCGTACGGTGGTGGAGCTGGGACAATAAATGCCGGAGACCCTTATTTCAAACTTTATCCTGGAACTAATATTGGAAAATATAGTGCCTGGTCCTGGGGCATAAGCAGGCTTATAGATGGTATTGAAATTGTGAAAGCACAAATGAATGCTGATCCAAAAAAGATTTGTGTGACCG
This sequence comes from Cytophagales bacterium, assembly GCA_014376535.1. Taxonomy (GTDB): domain Bacteria; phylum Bacteroidota; class Bacteroidia; order Cytophagales; family UBA9547; genus UBA9547. The sequence goes on from JACMRH010000033.1 coordinate 855, forward strand.
GATGTAGTTATGCAGGTAAAATGGCACTTTTCGCTGGCGCTTTTGATGAAAGGGTCGCACTAACTATTGCCCAGGAATCAGGTGGTGGTGGAATAAATTCCTGGAGAACTTCTCAGGCATACACCACAAGAACAGGCACCAATATTGAAAAGATTGACAATACAAACTATAGCTGGTTCAAATCAAGTATGAGAACATTAAATCCAAATACTCTTCCGCATGACCACCATGAATTAATTGCAATGATTGCTCCAAGAGCATTTTTAGCTTTAGGCAATCCCGGTCAGGTTTGGTTGGGAGATGAGTCGGGTTATAAATCCAGTATGGCAGCTCTGGAGGTATGGAAATCTATGGGTGTAGAGGATCGGTTTGGATTTGATTTTACAGGTGGTCATAATCATTGTTCTGCCGCAACATCACAAAACAATTCTGTTACAGCTTTTATTAATAAATTCTTAAAAAATAGCACAACAGCCAATTCAAATATCCGGATTAATCCGTCTCAAAGTGGATTTAACCTTACTATGACTTCTGTAATAAACTGGACAACACCTACAATTAAATATTCGAACACTGTTACAGATTTAAATGTGATCAATCTACCTTTAAATGAGATTGGGATAAACTGTTATCCCAATCCATTTGTTTCCGAACTTACAATTGAGGCTAAAGGAGATTTTACTTACCAGTTAATAAACCAATTTGGACAAATATTGAAATCTGACGAGGCTTTTGGTAAGGTAATACTTTCTAATATTTTTGATAAGGGAGTTTATCTGGTAAAGATTATACAGAACGAAAAATCACATTCTTTCAAGGTTATAAAAGATTAAATTGGTCTTTCTAACCAAAAATAAAACACTGATTATAAAGTGTTTATATTAGCATAGAAAAAAGTATTACGCTGTCAAGGCTTTTATTCATTGACAGCATAATACTTATTTTTTTAAAATCTTTTCGCGGAAGATATTTTTTCCGTTTTGAATTTCAATGACATACGAACCGATGGGTAAATTCTGACCAGCGTTTAAACCATTTAGGCCACTTCCGTTTTCTACCTTGATTCCGTTCATATCAAAAACAGTATA
>JACMRH010000343.1 GCA_014376535.1 Cytophagales bacterium
AAGGGAAATTGCTGGGACAATGCTATTGCAGAAAGCTTCTTTAAAACCTTGAAAACAGAAATGGTATACCACAGAAAATTTGAAACCAGGGCGCAGGCAAAACTGGAAATATTCGATTATATCGAGGTTTGGTACAACAGGAAAAGAAGGCATTCCGCCCTTGACTACATGACACCAGTTCAGGCCGAAAAAGAAATGGCGAAAAATAAAACAGAAGCTGCCTAAAATGTCTCTACTTTTCTATTGCAATTCCAGTAGCAGCACGCTATAGTATATCAAATCTATTCTTGGCTCATTTCAAGACAGCAATGCTGATGGATTTGATGATTTATTAGGCATTTTGATGCGTTTAAATTACATTAAAGTATTGGTTATCGATACCATTTGGTTATCGTCAATTTTTCCATCGACTATGGCAGATTTTAGATATGATGTTGCTGATAGAGGCATTCATCCAATGTTTGGAACGATGGATGAATGTGATTAACCTAATTGATTTGCTTGCAACATTGAATGTAACAATGGAAGCGCTACGAAATATAGAAATACAGATAACCCAATATGTTCATGATTGGAATAATGGTTTGATAACTTCTACTGATAATGAGGTTTTGGTAATTAGGCTCAGCGAAACGATCTAGCCATAAAAAAAGAAATCCAGCTTACTCAACTGGATTTCTTTTACATTAATTCATTATGCTACCAACCTGGCGTTTCTGTTACCAAAGGTTCTTTTGTTCTGGTAGTGTTGCCAATTGGCCAGTAAAGCAGATAGGTCTGGGCTGATTTGCCAACTAAACTGGGAACAAGCGTAAAAGCTTTTCCAAAACGTACAAGATCATACCATCTTTTGCTTTCCAAAGTCAGCTCAAACAAACGTTCTTTTAAAATTGTATCATCATTTGATTCCTGAGATCCATTCACAAAAACATGACTAGGATAGTTTGAACCATAGGCACGTTGTCTCACCAAATTGATTTCGGTCGTAGGATCTTGTAGTAAAGCATTTTTTGCTTCTGCTTTCATCAACAAGATGTCTGCATAGCGATAAAGGATAAAATCACTTGCAAATATTCTGGCTCCATTTTCTACAGTACCATTAAATTTTAAACCATAGTTACAGAAATATTCTGTTGGACCTGGTCCAAAAAGATCTACATAAGTAGCTGCTTTTCGGGTATCATCATTTGTAAATTGATCGCGCACTAGTTTAGTCATTTGCCAAACATTTCCGTTGCCAGCCAACGGAACACCAACAATATCTTTTTGAGCTTGTGGGATATAGGCTGGGAAAGCTGTGTTCGAGGCGTACATGTTGTGTGCATAAGTTTGAAGCGGATTAGCGGGTTCGCTAGACGTAAACCTGACAGCCATGATGATTTCATTGTTGCCTTTGTTTGCATATTTAAAAATATCGGCAAAATTTGGCACCAAGCTAAGTGCCGTGGTGCTTGTTTGTACATCGTTTAATGCAGTGAGCGCAACATTAAGGTCTGTTCCACCACCACCAAGTCGTTTAGCTGTCCACAAATATACATCACCCTTTATGGCATTTGCACTAGGTTTAGACCACTTAAAGCGCCCTGTAGGGATGGTATTGGTTGAATATAAGGCGATTGCTTTGTTCAGATCATCCTTAATTTGCTTAAATACATCTGCTTCGGGCGTTTTTACAATTTGGATCTCCACCGGATCAAAGCCTTCTGTTGGTTCTAAACGAACAGGGACTGATCCCCAAATTTTGGCCATTAAAAAATACATATAGGCTCTCATTGTATAAGCCTGCGCCAGTGCATCATTTTTAGTGTTAATGTTCCCAAAAGTAATTCCAGGTGTATATTTGATGATAAGGTTTGCCGCATTAATAGTTTGGTAAAATGGTGTCCATTCTACATGAGGATTTTCTTTGTTAAGTGTATTGGTGTAAAATTTTTCGTAACCCAATGTCCCAGTAATACTGGCGCCCATCACTTCACTTCTGGCTTCACCGTATACAAAAAAGTCAAGATTGGCCATTGGACGTATTCTAAAATACATACCATTTATTGCAGGTTCAACATCGCCTTCGACCTTTAAAAATGATTCTTTCGTGATCAGACTAATGGGCTTAAGCTCTAGATTTTTCTTGCAGCCAACCAATGTATAAGCTACGAGCATTGTTATAATTAATATTTTTTTCATGTTAATTCTTGTTAAATTAAAACCCAATATTAGCACCAAATGTAATTCCTCTAGCATTAGGATATCGGCCGTTATCCGGACCTCCTTCTTCTGGATTGGCACCCTGATAATTGGTGAAGTAGTGCAGGTTGTTACCGGTTAGGTTAAAACGTACATTTCCTAATTTGATTTTACGTGCAATGCTACTTGGTAGACTATAACTTAAGGTTATTTCTCTTATTGCCAAAAAATCACCTTTTTCATAATAAGTAGAATTTCTACTAATGTTTACATTACTTTGGTGTACATATCTTGGTGTATTGGTAATGTCACCTTGTTTTTTCCAAGATTTGTCTATAAATGATTGGGTTGGCAGCAAATCTCCCTGCAATTGCCCATCTGCAAATGCGCGACCGTAGTTAAAAATAGTATGTCCAGTAGCAAAGTCGGTTCTGATTGTAAAGCCGAAGTTTTTATAAGTGAAATAGTTAGAAAATCCACCAGTCCAGGTAGGATAGAAGTTACCCACATAGACCTGATCTCGAGAATCAATAATATTATTGCCATCAAGGTCGGCCCAAATTACATCACCCCCAAATTTGGTTTTTTTAATGGTAGAATTAAAATCGAAGGTTGCACCAGTATCAAATGGAGCATTTGCAGCATCAGCATCAGTAGCATAAATCCCTATCTGTTTGTAAGCATACATATCCCCAGGCCGGGATCCTTCAATAAAACTTTGGATAAAATTAGTGGTACTTCCTGCAATAGAACCAGCCTTCCATATATAAGCTTTCAGTACTGGATCCCAAACTTCTAAGCCACCTTGACGATTGCCCAAAACTCCATTATTTGGTAGTTTTAATACTTTGGTAGTTACTTTGGCCGCATTGAAGTTAACATTCCATTGGAAGGCTTTTTGTTGAGGAAAAACATTCAAATTGAGGTCTATCTCCAAACCTTTATTTCCCAAGCTACCATTATTGGTTGATACAGTAGAGAAACCCGATGATGTTGGAAGAATAACCTGTGCCAATAGCTGATCCGTTTTACGATCGAAATAATCAAATGCTAAGCTAAGCCTGTTGTTAAACAAGCCCAAGTCTAAACCTACATCGAAAGTTTTAGATTGCTCCCATTTTAGATCAGGATTTGGCAGTTCATTGGTTATTACTGCAGCAGCACCGCCATAGGTATTTCCTACCGAATAAGTACCTTGCCAACCATAGTCTGAAAGCACCTCGATCCTCCCATTTTCTCCATACGTTGCTCTTATCTTAAAGTTCGAAATCTGTTTAGGCATCATACTCCAAAATTTTTCCTTATGGACATTCCATCCCAAACCTACACCAGGGAAAAATGCATAACGGTTAGCCGAACCCAGATTAGAAGCTCCATCTCGCCGTGCAGTAAGCATTAATAAATACTTTTGGTTGTAATCATAATTGATCCTTCCAAAGACACCTTCAGTCACGAATTCATTTTCCTGCCCACCTGGCTGACGAGGAACGCCAACACCATTGATCGTAAGCACATTATCTGTAGCAGCACCATCGCCATTGGCTGCAATGTTCCAGGCATTTCTTTTGAAGTAGGTATATCCGGCCTTTGCTTCAAAGCTATGGCCTCCAAAAGTTTTTGCATAGGTTAACACCCCATCACCCTGTAGGTTTGTGGTATTATTTTGGTATTGACTGGCAGTTCTGGTAGAATTTAAGGTAGTAATACCTGATAAGAAAGTTGGTTGAAATGATCTGCCAAATTGTTCATCCTTAAAATAGGAAATCAATGGGTCAAAAGATAATCCTGGTAAAATATTCCACTTCCCGTTTATGGAGACGGTAACTTTTTCGCCCCTGTTTTTACGTTGTGGTGAGAATGGACCTCGTTGATAATAATCTGGATTACCTAAACTGTTATTCAACCCCGGCGCAATTGTGCCATCTTCAAATTGATATTTTGCAGTAGAAGGCATCGAAGCACTTCTGTAAAAAACATTCGAAAGGTTGCCACCAGTAGATGAAAGCTGCCCACTCGCATTAGTTTCAGGTGTAACCAATAAGAAATCAGTACTGGCAAACAAGAGGCGGCCAGTAATCTGTAACTTATCTGTAACCTGCAATGAGCTATTGAGGTTTGCAGTTAACCTATTGTAATCAGAATTTATGGCTGTGCCATTTGCCAAAAGATAACCTAAACCAGCATTAAATTTGGCTTTTTCTGTACCTCCAGCAACCGAAATATAGTGATTTTGTGAAAGTGCCCTTTGCATACTAATTTTTTGAAAATCTGTTTCATCGAAGATAATGGTCTTTGTTGGATCTAAAGGATCGATCACACTTTGCCATCCCTCGTTTAGTTTATAGGCATTAGCAGGCGTAAGATATTGCGTTGTAAATGCTGTATTTTTAGTTAGGTCATTTCCCGTTCCCCATCCTGCCGGCAGTGCCAACCTAACTTGGATGGCAGATAAACCTATTTTAGGAATGGCCCAAACATTGGCCTGACGGGCATAATACACATAATCTGCTGCGCCAACATAATCTAGATTTCTATTTCCATCATCTGCAGAAGTAATATCATAGGTATAGGAGATCTTTGTTGTTCCAGCCTTTCCACTCTTTGTGGTTACCAAAATTACACCATTAGAAGCCCTAGAACCATAAATTGATGTAGATGCTGCATCTTTCAGTATTTGCATCGATTCGATATCATCTGCGGCAATATCAGCTAAATTTGTTCTGATTACACCATCTACCAGATAGAGTGGCGAGTTAGCGGTTACGGCTGCACTTGCTCCAACATTGTTTAATGAAGTACCTCCACGAAGTACAACCCGTGGTGCTTGGCCCGGTTGCCCAGTAACACTTTGTACCCTCACACCAGCAACACTTCCTTGCAGGGCTGATAAGGCATTGGTATAAGGAATGTTTTCAAGCGTTTTCGGATTTAATTTCGATATAGCAGTAGTTAGCGTTTCACGCGATTGACTACCATATCCTGTAATTACAACTTCCTTAAAGGTGGTTACTTCTTCATCTAAGGTAGCATTAAGTGTACTTTGATTTCTTAAAGGCAATTCTTGAACCTTAAAGCCCATATAGGTAAAGAGCAGAATAGCTTGATCATCATCTACCTTAAGGGAGTATTTTCCGTCTGATGCAGTAATGGTACTGTTTGATGTACCTTTAACTTTTACACCAACACCAGGCATGCCAGCACCGTTAGAGTCTTTTACCACACCGGTAACTACTTTTTGAGCAGCTGCAACGAATGAGATGGCAGTAAATAGAAACAATAGTAAAGTACTCTTTTTTAACAATAGCCTTGTGTTTTGCCAAATTGATTGGGATTGGGTTGGGTTTTTTGTCATAAATTTAGGTGATTAGGTTAGTGATTAAAATGTTAGCATTACTTAAGATTTGTTGTAATTTCCAGTATTTGATTTTTCTGTTCAATAAGTTTCTTGATATCGTAAGCTTTTGAGATCATTAGTTATCTATAAGATCCGATCACCATTGTGCCTAAGCCAATGGGATACATTGGTAAATCTGAATTACAATTGCGGTAATTATTTTTATTTCGAATATAACGCTTGAATAATAGGGATAACGAAATTGTATAACCAAATATAGACTTGCGTTTATGTGTTTTATGTTACTTTTAGGTATATTTCTAATACTATTTTTCAAAAAAATCACATTAATAAATTGCCTATTTAATTATTTTTTGGATAATCGAAACGTTTAATCAATTTTTTTTCCCCTTAAAAACTATAAGTCTTTGAATAAATGATCAGCTCTGATACAAAGTTTTAACAATCAAACCTTTACTAGATTAATGATTTAAAAAATTGAAATATAGTTTATGTAATAAATAAGAACATAGTAGTTATAGTGACAAATAGATCATACAATTACATAGTAATTTTATACCCCTATTTATTTGTAGTCCGTAGACTTACTTATAATTATATAAACATCATAATTTTAAATTTTTTTACGGATAAAATTTTTACCGCTTATAAGAAGGTAACTAAGATGGAAATTAACTAATTGAATGAAAATAACTAATTAAATAACAATGATTATGAAACACTTAGGCTCAAAAAAAAATAATAAATATTGGATTAATTCTCGAATATTAATATTATTATTACTTGCCAATCTAATTATCTGTCTTTATTCATCCAAAGTAAATGCCTAAGCTATAATTGTTGATAATACAAAAGCTAAGGAAAAAATAGTGACCGCTACAGGCACTTTAAATGCTGCAACACTTAATTATGTTCGTAACCCAATGGCATTAGCTATCGATTCAGTAAATGCTAGTAATGTTTTTTCACGAAAGATCTTGCTTTCTTGGTTTATTAATGTAGATAATGCCGGTCCAGAGCCTATGCATAAACGTATGACTTCTTTAAATGGGGGCGCTTCTTGGGGAGCTATAACTGGAGGTACAGTAGCAAATAATGTATATCTTGGTAGTGCTATTAAATTAAAGACAGGAAAACTTATAGCAATTGAGTTTAAACCTACATATTTACTGCCTTCTGGTAATTTAACATATCCTTTTGAGTATTATACTTCTGTAAATAATGGAGACAACTGGACCAAATTCACTAATGGATTAGTAGATTTTTCTCCATTGCAAGTGAATGGTATGCGTTTTCATAAGGGAGTTATTTAGGATAATGATGGTACACTTTATGCAAGTGCTTACGTATGGTACACGCCTTCGGCGTCTAATCCCTGCAGAACATATATCTTGAAATCAATAGATAAGGGGGGTAACTTGGAAGCCTATGCCCAATTCATCAACTCCTTTAGCTGTAGCAAGTAATACCGACGAATCTACACTTGCACGGTGTGCGGATGGATCTTGGCCGATTGTGATGCGTCAAGTAAGTGCTATAGATGTTTTTCTACCACTCTTGTACTCGAGATCAACAGATAAAGGCATTAGTTGGTCTACACCAGCAGTACTCCCTGGTCTGGGATCTGCCGTTAAAAGTATAGATCCTAAACTCATGCTTTTGCCAAATGGCACTATGGTATTAATTTATGGACGTCCAGACCAGCGCCTGGCATTTTCTCCTGATGGAAGTGGCTATAATTGGAGTACTTCTATCGTTACCTATACTGATGCAAATGAAACTTGTCCTACCAGTGCTAATAGTGCTATTGTTGCGCTCGAGCATAATAGATTGCTTCAATTTGGTGATTATCATGGAATGACAACTCCAGATCCAAATGGTCAAGGCATATAGCAAAAAGGAATAGGTGTTATGAGACCTAATTTAATTAACAGAGTAGATTTGAGAGCTAAATATGCTAATGGTAATATTGTTGTTTCCACAGATATGAATTACACTACAGCTACTCATCATGAGGCTCGAGCTGTTGGAGAATTAGATGCTAGCACCGACTACTGGAGTGGGGCCTTTAAGAATGCTACAAGTGGAAATTATACCATAGATTTATTGCAGCCTAAAACTTACAATTCTATAGGGATATGTCTGGGTCTGGGCTTATTGCAGTCAGCAACTGTTATGTACTCGCTGGATAACATTTCATGGATAACCCTTAAAACATATACTAATGTTACGCATTATACTATAGATTATACAACCACAGGAAATTTTATAGCACGCTATATCAAAGTAAACATTACCAGTCCTTCATCGATTGTGTGCCTAAATGAAATTCAACTTTTTTCGCCAGAAAATACTTTTGAAGATAATATATTAAATGCTGTTCCCTATGGTTATAGTGCGCCAAATAATGGATTTTGGGTAAGTGAAGGTGTATTTCCACCAAGTGGTTATCAAAGTACCCGCTCCCTCTATATGGAAGACAGTGATAACTCAAGTACTTCTGGTGATAAAGTAATATCTAAAACAGGCTTTACTCCCCATACTACTAAAACCTTGGAGTTCATGATAAGACCTGTTTCTATAAACCCTTCAGGAGGTGCAATACAATGGCGCATTACCTCAGGAACTACCATTGGCTTTCGTCTAAGAACAATATCGGGTAGTGCTGTCCAATATTACAATGGAACTTCCTATGTTACCATAAGTGGTGCTAGTATAGTTGCTGGTGCATGGACTAAGATTAAAGTTATAGCAAAGGTTTCTGGAACCAGTACGATATCAATTAATGGAGGGGCTGAACTAACTATTGGAAAGGCATCTACTGCACCTACAACTTTTGATGGATTTTCTTTTTCAAGTGGAGGGGCAACAATTACCGGAGATAAATCATTATTCGATGATGTAAATTTTTATGGACTTACTTCTGGAAACCAGACCAGTTCAATAGCTGAAACTACCACAATGTCAAATAACCAACTTTTAATCGTTCAAGAAGAAAAAATTCGCAACACAAATTTAGAAGTAATATTAGCTCCAAATCCAGCAAATGAAGTGGTGAATATTATGATTAAAAATGCCTCAAAAGGTGAAATTGATATTTATTTTTTCGATATATCAGGTAGAAAAATCAAAACCATTCAATTAAGATCTAACAGAGATACAGCTAATTTAGATATGCCAATTCAAGAATTGCAACCAGGTATGTATTTCATTACAACCAAGCAAGGTAATCGTTTTGCTCAAACAAAATTGATAAAGAAGTAATAATTAATATCTCAATAATAAATGTAACCTAATCAGTAGACAACTTTGCAATATGAAAATCTGCGATTAATGTAGAAAGTTTATTTCATTTGTAAGTATTTGATCAATAAATCTATAGTAAAAAAAATAACTAAGAAAGTATTAGAGATCGATAATTATTATCCAATGTCGTATCTATGGTGCCCCTAACTTTGTGATAAATTAATCACGGAATGGACAATCAGAAACTAGTTTTAAATTTACACGAGGTAGGTATTAATGATATCGAAATCGTTGGCGGAAAAAATGCATCTCTCGGTGAAATGCTTCAAAATCTTAAGGAACTTAACATTCGTATACCTAGCGGTTATGTGATTACCGTAGCAGCATATGAGTGCTTCATCAATTTTAATAGATTGAAGCAGCAGATCGAAGAGATTGTCGGAAGGATCGATCTTGATGATATTAAATCATTACAATCAAATGGATCAAAGGTTCGAAAATTAATTGAAGGGGGTAAATTTCCCGCAAATTTAGTTGATGAGATTTCAGCGGCCTATTTAACACTTTCTAATATACATGGGGTAGTAAATGTTGATGTAGCAGTGCGCTCATCTGCAACGGCCGAAGATTTGCCCGATGCTTCTTTTGCCGGACAGCAGGATACTTTCTTGAATATATGTGGTATAGATGCACTTTTGAACGCAATTCGAAATTGCTTTGCTTCACTATTTACAGATAGGGCAATCAGCTATCGCCAAGCTTTTGGTTATGATCATTTTCAGATTGGGCTTTCAGTTTGTATTCAAAAAATGGTGAGATCTGATCTGGCTTCATCAGGCGTGGCCTTTTCTTTAGATACAGAAAGTGGATTTAAGGATGTTGTACTCATTAACGGATCATATGGTCTTGGCGAATTGGTAGTTCAGGGTGCCATATCTCCAGATGAGTTTATCCTATATAAACCTACATTAAATCAAGGATTTCATGCCATAATCGAGAAAAAACTGGGAGTGAAAGACAAAAAAATGGTGTATGGAGATGTTGGAGAGGAAAGTGTAACCATCATACCAGTTAGTAACGTTGAACAAGATCAATTTTGTTTGAGTGAAGATCATATCATTGAATTGGGTAAATGGGTAGTTGCAATTGAACATTATTACAGCCAAATTAAAAATAAATGGTGCCCTATGGATGTAGAATGGGCGGTAGATGGACTTAACAACCAACTTTACATCGTACAAGCCAGACCAGAAACTATCCATTCTAGAAAAAGAGCGAACACCGTAATAGAATATACCATAGCCGACCAAGATCGGGTAGATAAGATCATTTTACAAGGTATCGCAGTTGGAGATAAAATTGGAACTGGTAAAGTAAATATCTTATCAAACTTAGCAAAAGATCAGATTTCTACACTAAACTTTGCTAAGGGCGATGTATTAGTTACCAATATGACCGATCCTGATTGGGAACCAATTATGAAAAATGCATCAGCTATTATTACCAATAAGGGTGGAAGAACTTGCCATGCTGCAATTGTAGCAAGAGAATTAGGTATTCCTGCAATTGTTGGTTGTGGTAACGCAACGACATTGCTCGAAATCGGCCAGCTCATTACTGCTTCTTGTGCTGAAGGTGCTATTGGCTTAATATATGAAGGTGAAATAACCTATAAAATGGAGGAATTTAGTTTAGACGATCTGCCGAAAACAAAAACACCTATCATGTTAAATGTGGCTTCGCCCGAGATGGCTTTTCAATTCTCCAGATTTTTGAATAAGGGGGTTGGATTAGCAAGAGAAGAATTTATTATTAATAATTACATTCAGATTCATCCTTTAGCATTATTATATCATGAAACCTTAGATGATTCATATTTATCTTCAGAAATTGCTAAGCGGATTCGTGGCTTTAAAGATGGAAGAACATTTTTTATTGAAAAACTAGCTTATGGTATTGCAAAAATAGCAGCGGCATTTGGGAAGGATCAAGTCATTGTTCGTTTTTCCGATTTCAAGAGCAATGAATACTTTAACCTTTTAGGAGGAAAATACTACGAACCTAAAGAAGAAAACCCAATGATAGGATGGAGGGGCGCATCCAGATATTATTCAGACGCCTACAAAGAAGCCTTCGGATTAGAATGTTTGGCGATTAGAAAAGTCCGTGAAAGCATGGGTTTAAAAAATGTTGTAGTCATGATACCATTTTGTCGTACGGTTAAAGAATTGTTGATGGTTTACGATACGATGAAAACTTTTGGCCTGGTACGGGGAAAGAATGGGCTTGAAATTTATTTAATGGCCGAGGTGCCATCAAACGTAATTATGGCCGAAGAATTTGCTCAACATATTGATGGTTTTTCTATTGGATCAAATGACCTTACGCAATTGGTATTAGGATTAGATCGCGATTCGTCATTGGTTGCACATTTATATGATGAGAGAAATGAAGCTGTTAAAAAGATGATCAAAATGTTAATCGCTGAGGCTAAAAAAGCAAAGATAAAGGTTGGAATTTGTGGGCAGGGGCCATCTGATTTTCCGGATTTCGCACAATTTTTGGTCGAAGAAGGCATAGATACCATTTCAGTTACTCCAGATTCATTCTTTAAGACAGCGAAGGCCATATATAAAATAGAGAATGAGGTAAAAAATATGGGTCACTTCATGAAAAACAATAAGGTGTTGGATTTGGGGAATCAAGGGATGATTGCAGATTAAAATAGTATTGCAGCAATAAGTTGAGCATGGTGCCAAACTAGTTTTGAAATGTCTGATGAACACTTTTGCTATGATACTTTCGTCATATCCATGCTCAACTCCACTTGTTGCAATATAATAGTATCAGTTTTATAAATAAAAATTGAACAATTGGTCCTTAGAGAAAGATATATTTGATTTGTAATATAATAATCTATGCCAAGAACCCAATCGTTAAACCTTAAAATTCCAATCAAGTTGCCGAAAGGTGCTTGGTTAGTGGTTGCCCTACTTTGCGTTGTAGGTTGTTTAAACTACTTGGATCGTGTAATGATTACTACCATGCGCAGTTCGATTACAGATTCCTTGAAGATCAATGATGCTGAGTTTGGCTTACTTACTTCGGTTTTTTTATGGGTTTATGGATTTTTAAGTCCTTTTGCAGGTTTTTTAGCAGATAAGTTTAAACGGAGCCGTGTAATAATCGTAAGTCTTTTTGTTTGGAGTGCGGTTACTTACCTTACTGCTCATGCTAGTACTTTTAACGAACTTTTATTAACCAGAGCATTAATGGGGCTCAGCGAAGCCTGTTATATACCAGCAGCGCTGGCACTAATTTCAGATTATCACCGTGGTACTACCAGGTCTTTGGCTACTGGATTACACATGGGAGGGGTAATGGTTGGCCAGTCTCTAGGTTTTGCTGGCGGATGGATTGCCGATAAATACCATTGGACGGATGCTTTCGGTTTCTTCGGGATTTTCGGCATCACTTACTCATTGGTATTGGTCTTCTTTCTAAAGGATGTTGGAGAGAAAAATAAGGATGAAGTTGAGGATATTGTTGATAAATCAGAAATCAATTTTATGACTGGAATAAAAAATCTCTTCAAACACCGTTCCTTTAACCTTTTGCTTGTTTTTTGGGCATTGCTAGGCGTTGTAGGATGGATGTTGGTTGGCTGGTTGCCCACCTATTACAAGGAGCATTTTAATTTATCACAAACCTTAGGTGGCTTTTATGCAACAGCATATATCTATCCAATGAGCTTTGTAGGGGTAATTTTAGGTGGAATTTTAGCAGATCGATTTAGTCGTAAAAATCCCAAGGGAAGAGTTTGGGTGCCAGCAATAGGACTATGTATTGCAGCACCAGCGATTTTTCTAGCTAGCAGTACTGACGTAGTATGGATTACGATTATTGGCTTTGCACTTTATGCACTTACCAGAACTTTCAGTGATACCAATCTCATGCCTATTTTGTGTATGATCGCAGATCCAAGATATCGTGCAACTGGTTATGGGGTGCTAAACATGTTTGCCTGCCTGGTGGGCGGTCTTGGAATTTACGCCAGTGGTGTCTTAAGAGATGCTCATATCGATTTAAGTATCATGTTTAGGGTTGCCGGCCTGTTAATGCTGGTTTGCGCATATATTCTCTATGTAATTAAATTAAAATATAATACTAAATAGGGATGAAATATCAATCAATTGCTTTGTCCTTCCTGTTAACTTGCTCAACTATGTACAACCAAGAAAATGCGGCAATGGCCGAATTACATCAGGTTTTAAAAACTCAATCTGAATTTGTTAAAGTACATGCTGCAGAATACCTAATCTGGCTCGGGGAAATAAATAAAGCTAAAGCCGCTTTTCTGCAAGAAGAAAAATTGCATCACAATGTGCCAAAATATAGAGTGGTAACCTGGCGTGTGTTGGCGCAAACAGAAACTGATCCAACGATGAAGAAAAAATGGACGGATCAGGTTTTTAAAGCTTTTTCTGATGAAAATGGCCTCGATAGAATTCATGCTGCTGAAACACTAGGGAAACTGAAATTATCACCTATGAATAATTTTCCTGATGCGACCAAAAAGATATTAATTACTGAGAAAGAAAATCTGTATGTGTACACACTTTGGGCCAGCTCACATGCATCAGCCGCTGCTTATGAAAAGAATAAAGCAAAATTTTTAGATTTACTGTTTAATAGCGAGAAAGAAGATTTAAGACGAATTAGTGCCTTTATACTGAGAAGGGAAGAAAAACTTTCGTTACAAGAATGGGAAAGCTTAGCTGCAAAAGCTTTAGCCGAACCCACAACTTCGCCGCTTAAAAGAACGATGCTTAACACCACTTTTGCTACCTTGCCTAAAGGGGTAGAAAAGAAAGAGGAAATGGCGAAAATTAAAGCCGCGATGGTAAAAGATGCAGGTTTATTAGCTGCTGGTGCTAGGATAGAACTTGCACTCGTGCTGGCAGATAAAGGCGATAAAACCGATTTGCCATTACTACAAGGAATGCTAGAAAATGCAGAGAGTAAAGGCTTATATGAGCCCAATACACCACTAGGGGCCGATGTACGCGCAACAGCAGCGTATGCCATTTTAAAAATTATAAAAAGAAAATAATAAAATCTACACACATGAAGATGAGAGAAAGCCGTGTATTAAGAAAATTAAGAAGCGGTGATATTGCAAGTTGCTTAAAAGTAAATATTGGCGATGGCCAAGCGGCAGAAATAGCCGCAATGTCTGGTTTTGATTGCTTATGGATAGATCGCGAGCATCTGGCACAAGATTGGTCGGTATTAAATTCCCAGATATGGGCAGCCAAAGCACACGATGTTGATGTAATGGTTCGTGTACCTCGTGGAAGTTATAGTGGTTATGTAAAGCCTTTAGAATTAGATGCTACTGGTATTTTAGTGCCACATATTATGAATTTGGAAGAAGCCAAACAAGTGGTACAGATGACCAGATTTCATCCGATAGGGAGAAGAGCAATAGATGGTGGCAGTGCCGATGGAGCCTATACCAGGATGGATTTTGACGCTTACCTAAAAGATTCGAACGAACAGAAATTCGTAGTGCTTCAAATTGAAGATCCAGAAGTATTGCCAGATATTGATGCAATTGCAGCTTTAGATGGCGTGGATATGTTATTTTTTGGCCCTGGAGATTTTAGTCAGGGTATTGGTGCACCCGGCCAATGGGATCACCCACGCCTTATCGAAGCAAGAAAGTTAGTAGCTGAAGTTGCTGTAAAATATGGAAAATTTGCTGCAACTTCTGGCGGTATCGATAGCTTAGATAGCTTTTTAGA
>JACMRH010000344.1 GCA_014376535.1 Cytophagales bacterium
AAATACTTTAGGCCTCAAAGTGATGCCAAGCCTGAATAATTCAGATGATGATATTAAATTATTGAATCCAAAGTTTGAATTAATTGAAGAGGTAAAATATAAACAAAGCTGGTACAACAATTCTTTAAAAGACGACGGAGGCTATTCTCTAGAAGTCATTGATCCACAAAATATTTGTTTGGGTAAAAATAATTGGACGGTATCTACCAGTTCAGTAGGAGGAACACCGGGAGTTGTAAATTCAGTTTACAATATTTTAAAAGATTCTATCCCCCCATCAATAAAAGATATAATTGTAATCAAAGAAAATCAGATAAAAATAATATTCAATGAAGTTGTTGACAGCTCTGTATTCATCAGTGCGAATTTCTTAATTAATCCATCTTTGACCATCAAAAGTCTTGTATGGCAAAGGGATAGCCTTGATTTGTTAATAATTCAGTTTGAATCTTCATTGGCAAAAAATACAGAATACCAGATTCAAATTTTAAATTTAAAAGATTGTCCCGGCAATAAAACTAATGTAATCGGAAGCTTTATTTTAGCAGATGAGGCTCAGTCCGGCGACATATTAATTAATGAATTGTTGTTTAATCCGTATCCTTTCGGTACTGATTTTATAGAGATATACAACAATTCAAACAAAGTAATAGATTTGAAAGGGTGGAAGTGTGCTAATCTGAAAAATGATACTGTTGCCAATAAATCTGTCATTTTTTCATCTACATTCTTATTAAAGCCTTATGAATACCTGGCGCTTACTGAAGACAGGCAAAATATTTTAAACACTTATGTTAAATCACATCCAGACAGGTTAATAGAAGTAAAAACTTTGCCAACATTTTATGATGACCAGGGAAGTGCCATTTTCCTGAATTCAAATGATATCATTATTGATAGATTTGATTACAGTCAAACAATGCATTCTCCTTTTATCAATAACAAACAAGGAGTTTCGCTAGAAAAGATTAACCCAACTATGGCAACTTTAAATATAAGTTCCTGGACATCAGCCTCCAGGGAAGCAGGTTATGCAACTCCTGGTTATGTAAATTCTCAGAATCTTAACCTCACGGCCTTAGAGGATTTGGTGGAAATTACACCCAATTTAATCACACCAAACCAGGATGGTGATAATGATGTTATGATCATCAGGCTGAAAACTGATAAACCTGGAAGCTTACGGAATATCCAGATTTTTGATATTACAGGGAGAGCAATTAAGCATCTTGAAAGAAACAATTATTCATCAACAGCAACATCTATCCAGTGGGATGGTTCTGATGATTCCAACAAATTAGTCCCAATCGGACACTATATTATTTGGATAGAAATGGTGGATAGTGAAGGAAATATAAACCACCTAAAGAAGAAAGTTGTAGTAGGTGATCGTTTCTAGCAATAAGCTTCAGCACGAACATAATCTTTTTTGAATTTCAGTCTTATATAATACATAAGCGAATGCTCTTCAATGGAAACATAATCGTCAGATTGTGCGATATCTTCCATGTCATTGATCATTTGTACAAACAGTTCGTGAGAAAATTTCACATTAGAAGAAAGGTTTCTTACTACTTCAAGTTTTTCTACATCGTTTAAACCTACAGCGAAGTTCATCGCTTCATTTGCAATCTTATATTTCTGCTCTGTAGAAACATAATAGGTCTGGTGCAACAAAATATCCAGCTTCTTGTCAATTGTGTCGATCTCCTCTTTTTTTACAACAAAATCAGAATCTGCAACTAAATAATACAAACTGCTGATAATGTGTTTTTCGTCCCAGTGGGCAGGTACTGAAAGTTTATTTTCCATTTTTAATCTTTGATTTACAGGTATTTGTACGTCATCAATTAAACAATAGATTTTATATTTTTGTTTAGATAATGTAATGATTTACAAAGTATTGTTAACTAGTAAATCCAACAAGTGGCATTTAAAAGAGTGAAACCTTGAAAAGAAGATCAATGTTTAAACCAGAGAATTGTAAGTTCTGTAATAACATTACAAAAAAGCCGGGCAAAAAGATTGACCGGCTTTAAAAAGCACTTGTTATTTAAAAAGGTTTCCAAAAACGCCTCCTAGCATACCGCCGACTCCGCCTCCGCCAAGTTCTTTGGCCATTTTCTGAAGGTCAAAACTAGAATCGTTCGGATCATTTACTTTGTTTATCAACTGAGAAATAACTTTAGTTACAACGTTTGAAGCAATTCCTTGTGCCTGAGATTCATTAACACCAAACTTAGCAGCCAGGGATCCTGCCAAAGAAGAAACGATTTGTCCAACTATTGCATTATTCGCCACATTTTCGCTCCCACCATTCAATAGCCCCATTAGCCCACCCATGTTTCCTGAACTGAATTGGTCTTTTAATCCAGCTATTATGTGATTAGACGTTTCTTGAACAGCTTCACCATTAAAATTATCGGGAATTGCAGGATTATTTACGATGTCTGATTGAGTATTTTCTTTGACCAGGTTTAAAAGATTTTCTAACATAATTTTAAAAGATTTGATGTAAAAATAAGAATTGAATTTAGGTTAATAATACTTCTGTCAACAATCATATAAATTCAGAAATTCAAATAACAATTTTGTTTAATTTGCAAATCTTTTCAAAAAATCTCCACCTATATGTCGCTTAAAAAGATTGAATCTGCTTTAATATCAGTATATTATAAAGAAGGCCTTGACAGAATTGTAAAATTACTGGATGCTCAAGGAGTTAAAATATATTCTACCGGAGGTACTCAGAAATTTATTGAAGAGTTAAACATAAAAGTTACTTCTGTTGATGATGTTACTGGTTTTCCTGAAATTTTAGGAGGTCGTGTTAAGACACTTCAGCCACAAATTTTTGGTGGGATACTATACAGAAGAGACAATGAAAGTGATCAAAATCAGGTAAAGCAGCATAATATTCCTCCAATTGATCTGGTGATTGTAGATCTTTATCCATTTGAAGAAACAGTTGCTAATACTTCTGCATCAGAGCAGGATATTATTGAGAAAATAGACATTGGTGGAATTTCACTGATCAGAGCCGGTGCGAAAAATTTCAAAGATGTGCTTATTGTTTCTTCACGTGAGCAATATTCTGAACTTGCTACATTATTAGAGGAGAAAAATTGCTCAACTGAAATAGGTGATAGAAAATCGTTTGCTGCTAAAGCTTTCGATATGTCCAGTCATTATGATTCTGCGATCTTTAACTATTTTAATCAGGAACAAAAATTACCTGTATTTAAGGAAAGTGTAAGAACTTCACAAGCCTTGCGCTATGGAGAAAATCCACATCAGAAAGGTTGGTTTTATGGAAATATGGACCAGATTTTTGAGAAACTGAATGGTAAAGAACTTTCTTATAATAATTTATTAGATGTTGAAGCTGCAGTAGCTTTAATGGATGAGTTTGAGGATACCACTTTTGTGATCATCAAGCACAACAATCCCTGTGGACTGGCATCTGCCCCAACAGCAAAAGATGCTTACCTGAAAGCTTTGGCCTGCGATCCTGTTTCTGCTTTTGGCGGTGTAATCATTACCAACACAAAAATAGACCTGGCAACAGCTGAAGAATTACATAAATTGTTTTTCGAGATAGTAATTGCACCATCCTATGAAAAAGATGCCCTGGACTTGCTTAATGCTAAAAAGAACAGAATTATACTTGTTCGCAAGACTTGTGATTTGCCTGTGCAGCAATTTAAAAGCTTGTTAAACGGTGTTCTGGTTCAGGATAGAGATTTGAAAATGGTTAAACCTGCTGATCTTAAAGTTGTTACGAAGGTTGCACCAACATCTCAGGAAATTAAGGATCTTATTTATGCCAATAAAATAGTAAAGCATACCAAATCAAATACGATAGTTTTTGCAAAAGATGGCCAGCTTATTGCCAGCGGAGTAGGTCAAACTTCCCGGGTGGATGCTCTAAAACAAGCGATTGAAAAGGCTAAAGGTTTTGGATTTTCTATTGAAGGATCTGCAATGGCCTCTGATGCATTTTTTCCTTTTCCGGATTGTGTTGAAATTGCTTTGAATGCAGGTGTTAGGGCTGTTATTCAGCCTGGAGGTTCTATTAAAGACCAGGAATCTATAGATTTTTGTGACAAGAACGGAATGACTATGGTGTTGACAGGCTTGAGGCACTTTAAGCATTAGTCGCTCGCAATTGTTTCTCGCAAAGTCGCGAGGACGCAAAGGGTTTTTAGGCATTTTTAAGTAATGAATTATAATCAAAATTTATCTGAAAATGGGATTGCTTCTGTTATTGTAGACTCTGCATTTCATATTCATACTACCCTTGGCCCTGGATTATTGGAGTCTGTGTATGAAGAGATTTTGTATTATGAACTAACTAAGAAGGGATTGCTTGTTGAAAGACAAAAGCAAATTCCTGTTATATGGTCTGGAATAAGAATGGACATTGGTTTTCGATCAGATTTGATAGTAGAAAATAAAGTGATTATTGAAATAAAATCCGTTGAGACTTTAGCCCCTGTACATCCTAAACAATTGCTTACCTATTTAAAACTGACTAATCTCAAATTAGGGCTACTCATAAATTTCAATGTGCCACTAATTAAAGATGGTATTAAAAGAATTGTGAATGGTCTATAGGGAATAGTTTTTCACGCAGAGACGCAAAGTCGCAAAGATTAAAAGGTTTGTGAAAAAGTAAATTTTGGTAAGTTATAGTTTAATCTAAGGAAATGAATGAGGTTAAATCTTGGAATAAGCGCCTTTGCGCCTTAGCGACTTTGCGAGAGATAAATTTGCGAGATCATAAAATGAAACGTAGATTATTGATGTTACCTCAGTTGTGTCTTTTCTTTTCATTAACATCTTGCGTGTACTGGCAAAGCACCTGCAAAAAGTTATTGCATAAGGCAGAAAAAGAAGAACCTTATGATGCGATTATAATTCCTGGTGTCCCTTTTGACAGTGTAGAAGGAAGCTGGAGTTCAATTATGAAAATCCGCGTTTACTGGTCATTCTTTCTTTATAAAAAAGGCATAGCAAAGAATATAATTTATTCTGGTTCAGCAGTTTACACCCCTTATGTGGAAAGTAAAATAATGGGACTTTATGCCCAGAAGTTAGGTATTCCAATTGATCACATTTTTACAGAAACTAAAGCTGAACACAGTACAGAGAATATTTACTATTCTTATTATTTAGGTAAAAGAGTAGGATTTCAGAGAATGGCTATAGCTTCCGATCCGTTTCAATCCAGGTTGCTAAAATCATTTGCAAGAAAGATAAAACTTGATGTAGGCATACTGCCAATGGTTTTCGACAGTGTAGAAACTTTTAATTTGAACCAACAAATTTTGATTGATCCCAAATCAGCTTATCAACCGCAGTTTGTATCTATCGAAAAACGGGAAAGCTTTTGGAAAAGACTGAACGGGACTCTCGGAAAGAATTATAAACCTGATAGTTTAGACAATAAAAACCGCAAAGGCAAATAGTTATCTAAAGTCTAAATCGCGATCTTTTTATTTTTTGCCGCAGTATAAATACTTATTTCATAAAGCAGATAAATAGGGATTCCTACAATTATTTGACTTAGCATATCTGGCGATGGTGTTATAATTCCAGCCACGATAATAACAACTACAATAGCATGTTTTCTGTATTTCTTCATCAGTTCTGGCGTTACAATTCCTGCCAAAGCTAGAAAGTAAATCAAAACAGGAAGCTGAAAAATAAGTCCGCATGCTAAAACCAACATCGTAACTGTTGAAACATAGGAAGTTACATCAAACTGGTTCAAAATTGTAGAATCCAGCTGGTAATTTGCTAGAAAATTTACTGATAATGGTGCGAGAATAAAGTATCCGAACATTGTTCCGATAATAAATAAAAAAGGAACAAATGCAACAACCTTAGAACTTGATTTGATTTCTCTTCCTTCAAGTGCAGGTTTTACATAACCCCATATTTCCCAAACCAAATAGGGAAAACCAAAAATGAACCCAGTAATAAATGCCGTTTTCAGGTGCATGGTGAACTGACCTGACATATCCTTGTTTTGTAATATAAAATTGAGTTTGTCCACACATAGTCCCACATCAATTTTGCACATCATTCTGTAAGTCCAGAAATCTGTTTTTGCATGGGCAAGTATTACATTTTGAAATATATAAGGCATATAAATGAAAGCGCCTATAGAAAGAAGCACAATTACTATTGCTCCCCGAACTAATCGCCAGCGTAATTCCTCTAAATGGTCAAGCACAGTCATTTCACCAATGTTTGCACTTGAGGCCTTACCTAATATACTTAATATGGACATGATGATGAGTAATGAGTAATAGCGGAAAGGTAATGGCAGATATCTTAATCATAAGCCATCCATTTTAATAGTTAGATATTTTATTGAAAATATAGGTAATAGCTGGTAGCAAAAAGGCCAAAAGCCATTACCCATAAGCCATTGGCTAAATTAGGCTTGTTTCTCTACTGGAACTGTAACAGCGTTCATTTCTTTAGTCACTTCACTTGAAGCATCTTTGAACTCTTTAATACCTTTGCCAAGTCCTTTTGCTAATTCTGGTATTTTTTTAGCACCAAAAAGAAGCAACATAGCAAACATGACAAGTGTAATTTCACCGGCACCCATGCCCATGAATAGGAATATGTTAGTTAACATGTGATTGATATTTAAAGTGAAAAGAAGGAGGGGAGATATTCCCCTCCTTTATTAAGATTAAACTATGAATAAACCTGCTATAGATAAAACTGTAGCCTCATCTAATGGCTCATCAAATGCTTCAGTAATGTGGTTTTGAGTTACTCCAGCAGGCAAAACAAGTGCCGTTCCAAGATTTACACCTCCTTGAGTTTTATTATCTTCTGCAGGAAACATATTTGCATCAGATCCAGCGCCATAAACTCCTGCAGCAGCAAGAGGTAAACCTTCAAGGTTTTTTTGAGTGATCCAACCTTTAGCAGCACCAGCGCCAGATTCAAGATTTTTCCTGCGAATTCTTCTGACAATAGATGCATGTCTAGCTTCCACAGAATGTATTTGCAAAGCAACTGTCAAACCAGCAGTAAGACCAGTTAAAGTGTCAGAAGGAGAGATTAAATCAGCAGCTTTCCCTTTGTAAGCTCTTACGCCAGTATCTTCAAAAGCCTGAGACAATGCAAGGAATGTCGAGAAATTTGAGAATACATCAGCAAATGGACCCGGTGCTCCTGTACCTTTTGCTCCAGTAAAGTCAAAAGTTGGTTTTGCTACCGGTGTGCCTCCTAAAGCTTTAATTAAATTAGTAATCGCATCAACATGCTCTACTTCATGTTTCTTAATTTGTTCGAATACTGGTCTGTAAGATCCAAAACCAACTGTTGAAGTTGAAGCTAAACCCAATGTATAAAACTCTTTTTCCAGATATTCCAATTTTAAAGCATAGTTTAAAATAGAAAGTGCATCCTGACCATTGGCTTTTGCTATTCTTGGCATTGCCATCATAGCAATTGGCAGAGAAGCCATAGCGGCTTTTAAACTAAATTCACTTGCTTTTTTGAAAAGACCTCTTCTTAAAGCAGGTTTTAAAAACTCATCCTGGTCAACATTTTCCAGGTTTAAGTCATCTATAATTTTTAGTAAGTTCATAATTTTAGATTAAGATTTTGGTAAATTACTTCCGTTGATTTTAGTTTTAATGAAAGGTTGAGCTGCAGCTAAAACATCAGCTGGCATCAAAGCACCATCTAAGGTAGATGGAGAAAAAGAGATTGTATTTGGAAACATTAAATCAGCAACAGCTGAAGCATGTCTCGCCTCTACAGAAACAATTTTACCAGCTAACCCTAATTATGTAGGACTTACAATTAAATGTCCTGCACCATTGTATGCTTTTACACCTAATTCCTCAAAAATTGAGGCAAATTTTAAAACTTCTTCTCTTTTACTAAAATCAATTGTGCTGAAATTCACTTCAAGGAATGGAATTCTGCTGGCAGCCGGAATAGCAGCGTAGAAAAAGTCTCTGTGTATTATTTCATGACCTTTAATGTCAATCAGAGTTTCTTGTTCAATTGAGGAAAAAATTGAAGTAAAACTTGCATTTGCTACAACAGTAGTATAAAAAGCAGCTTCTAATTGCTCTAATGCATAAGCATAATTCAAAATTCCAACATCTCCACTTCCTAGATCAACTCCTTTGTCTTCAGATGCAGGTGGGAAAACCACTGCAGGTGCAGGCTCGTTTTTTTTTTTCTTTTTTCAAGACATAATAAGAGCGGCTGCCACTGCGCCAACTCCAGCATTTCTCAGAAACGACCGACGGTCGCCTCCGAACGTTTTTGCTTTCTCTTCTATAGTTTCCATTAAAATAATTGATTAGGTGAAATTGTTAAACCTGACCCATATACGATGACATGACTGGAACTGGATTTTTGAAAAAGTAAAAAAATAATAAAGTTTTTATGACCTTTAGTAAAGTTTTGGTCCTAATTGTTGTCTGGATTATAATTTATCAAAGATGTTTTTTATAAGTAATTTCTGCAATGCAAAATGATAGCTGGGCCCTGATCGTGCCAATGGCAAATGAGGAAGAAAAATTTTCTGATTTTGTTAGTGCAGTCCAGATAGTTTTAGATACTGTTCCATATGGCTGTGTTTATATTGTAATGGATAAGGCATCTACAGATAAAACCATCATTTTAACCAAAGAACTTGCTTTAAAAGATCCCAGGTTCGTTTTGTTGTATGTTCCTGAAAATAAGAATGTCGTTGACGCATATCTTGCCGGATATAAGGAGGCTTATAAAAATGGCCATTCTTACTTTATCGAAATGGATGCAGGAATGTCACATAATCCGGCTTCTATTCCTATGGTTTTAGAAAATCTTAAAGTAGGCACAAATTGTGTTTTTGGAAGTAGGTTTTTAATTGACAGTTCGACTTTGAGAGTGGGAATTAAAAGGAAAGTTTTATCCCGGGGTGGGACATTTTTATCAAACGTTTTTCTTGGGAGTAAGCTAAGTGATATGACATCTGGATACGAGGGTTTCGACCGCCAAATGGTTGGTTTGATAAATCAATATAAGTTTAAATCAACCGGCCACTTTTTTCAAACAGAGTTGAGGTATATATTGAGAAATTATAGATATGTGGAGTTTCCAATTCATTACCAGGATCCATCCTCAAATGTTTCTATCGGTTCGATTTTAAATTCTATCTATACCCTGCTTTATTATACAAGAAAAAGAATTTTCTTTGATCCTGTTCAACTATGACCTTCGTTATGGCCGATAATCAGATTTTCAAAAAATGGAAACAGAAAATTCAGTAGTAGAAAGACTTAGAACAATGGTGGGAAAGCCATTTTCAAATAGCCCCTCAAAATTTGGAAGATGGTTTGACGGAGTTTTACTTGAGGTGAGCAAAGGATCTCTTTTGTTTTCTTTTGTAGTACGTGAAGACATGACAAACCCGATAGGAACTTTGCACGGAGGCGCCACCGCTGCTATAATTGATGATTTAATTGGCCTAACCGCTGCAACTTTAGGTCATGATAACTTTTATGTAACTATTAATCTGTCAATAGATTATTTATCAGGTGCAAAGGTGGGCGACACAATTTTTGCCCATTCAAATACTCTGAGGGAAGGCAAAAATATTTCGAATATTGAATGCACAGTAAAACATACGAATGGTAAAATAATTGCCAAGGGATCATCTAATATGATCAAAACTGAAATTAAAAAAAGCAACGCCTAAACAGAAGCCTGTTTATGTTTCATAATTCTTGTTTTGTGTTTTATACGTTTTCCAGGCCTTTACCAAAGATTCTGGCTTGTGTATGGATTTTTATTTTGTTGATCTCTGCTTCTCAATCATCTTTTAGCCAGAAGCGCAAAGTAATACCTTTAAAAAATGATCTGCCCGTTCTGTCAGACGAAAGCTCCAACAGTAAAAAGTGGATTTTGACTGACACAAGTTTTAAGGTTTTAATGACCATAAATGCAGACAGTTTTCAGGTTCAGGGAAGTAATATTTTAAGGTTTGTAAACCACAAACAGCAAATAATTTTTCCAGTTCTTTCTGAATATTTTTATGATGAGATAAAGATTTTAAATAAATCTTATTATAAAGTTCAGTTAAAAGGCAGATGGGGCTTGTTTAAAAATGATGGCAAAATGGTGTTGCCCATTCAATATAGTTCTATTCAATATCTGCCCCCTTATTTCCAGGTTTGGGATGGAGAAAAAACAGGGCTTTTAGATTCTAACTTAAAGGAAGTATTGTCCATTAAATATTCAAGGTTAAGTATTAATTTAAAAACGAAAAGGGTTTCCTTGAATCTTCCAAACGCAGTTGGAATTTTTAAATTGGATGATTCGTGCAAATATTGGTTGCCAGATATCGACTCTCTGACTGCCATAAATGATTCGATTTTATTATCCTGGACAAATAGTAAGTGTTCAATTACAAACCTGGAGTTTCAAAACCTAAGCCTTAAATCTTTCCTGAATGCGTCTCAAGTTTCAGATACTTCTTTAGTGGCTTTCGATTCAGACTCATTATACTTTTATCACTTAAATAAAAAGTTGTGGTCTTCAAGAAAGGAAAAAGTCTGGATGCTGCTGCATGATACCCTTGGGTTAATTAAAGACACAACCATGGGGGTCCATCATTTCAGATCAGATACTATCATTCATTTTGAAGGAGATTCTGCCTGGAAACATCCGCAACTTCCAGGGAAACTATTGGTGAAAAAGGGGGCGTATTATGGTCTGGCAAACTTTGAAGGTAGACTTTTAGCAAATTTTAACCGCTGCTTTACTCACCTTGGCGAACCTGTAAATGGTTATATGGAAGTAATATCCAAAAGAAAATATGGTTTTATAGATACCAATGGATACATGTATTTTGCTACCTTATATGATTCGGTCAAGCCAGCTAAAAATGGTTATTGCGCCATAAAACTACGGGGGAAATGGGGCTATGCCAGCAGGAAAGAGTCTGTATTGGTTCAGCCTAATTACACTAAAACCTCTGAATTTTTGGGTGTATCAGGGCCTGCATGGACCGGTATTATTTGCATGTTAGTTGATAATAAGGGCAATGAGCTTTTCAAGCCAAGGTTTGATGATCTGGTTCCAACTTCCAAATACTGGCTTAGCCAAAAAAGAGGACTTTTTGGATTTCTACAAACTGATGGGAAAGAATTATTAAACCCCAGGTTTAGCAAGGTAACCGAAACGTCAACTGGATATTTTATTGTAACTCAATATGATAAAACGGGCATTTTGAATGATAAACTCGAACCTGTTTATTCATTTGAAAACCGTAAAATTCAATTTTTAAAAAACTCACCCTATTTGGCAATCGAAGTAAAATAGCCTATATCCTATAATTTCAACCACAGCCCTGTTAAATATTGATTGAAAAATAAATATATTGCTCATCGATTTGCATAATTTTTTATATGGTTGTTGAAGATTTAGAACTTACTATTTTAATGCCTTGCCTGAATGAAGCCGAAACGCTTCAGCTTTGTATTAAAAAAGCAAATCAGTATTTAAAAGAAAATTCTGTTAATGGTGAAGTTCTGATTGCAGATAACGGCAGTACTGATGGTTCGCAACATATTGCAACAAAAGAAGGAGCAAGGGTAATTGACGTACCAATAAAAGGATATGGAGCTGCAATAATTCATGGAATTAATTCAGCCAGAGGCAAATACATTATCATGGGTGATTCTGATGATAGTTATGATTTTTTAAAACTTAATCCCTATGTTGATAAGCTGAGAGATGGTTTCGACCTGGTAATGGGGAACAGGTTCTTAGGCGGAATTGAAAAAGGAGCAATGCCATTTCTGCATAAGTATTTGGGGAATCCGGTTTTATCCTTTATTGGCAGGTTGTTTTTTAAAATTAACATTCGGGATTTTCATTGCGGATTAAGAGGTTTCAATAAAAAATCAATTAAAGCCCTTAACCTGCAAACTACAGGAATGGAATTTGCCTCTGAAATGGTTGTGAAAGCTGCTCTGTTTAAACTTAAAATCGGTGAAGTTCCAACTATTTTGTCGCAAGACGGAAGAACCAGGCCACCTCATTTAAGGACCTGGCGTGATGGATGGAGACATTTAAGGTTTTTATTATTATTTAGTCCTGCCTGGCTGTTTTTTTATCCCGGAATTTTAACTTTTGTTGTTGGCTTATTAGGAGTTATCACGCTTTCAATGGTGTCTATTTCCATAGGTGATATAACTTTAGATATACATACTTTGCTTTATTCAAGCTTTGCGACCATCATGGGTTTTCAGGCAATATTGTTCTACTTGTTATCCCGAACATTCGCAATTAACTTTAATCTGACACCAGAGAGTGATGTTTTTAACAAACTCTGGAATTATTTTAGTTTGGAAATAGGATTGATATGCGGCTTTGTTGCCTTAATGATCGGATTGGGGTTCTCCATTTATTCCATATTAGAATGGAAAAAAGCTTCCTTTGGTTTTTTAGATCCCGTTAAACAAATGAGGTTTACCATACCTGCTGTGACAATCATGATTTTAGGTATACAACTAATATTTTTCAGTTTCTTTTTAAGTATTTTAGGAATCAAATCTGTATTTGTAAAAACGAATTCTGAACAGGTATTCGATTAATCTGTGGCCCAATAAGAAATTTCTAATAACACTATTTAAGCTCAAGCATTGAAGTACATAGATAACCTTTTACAAAATTTTCGGATCGCACAAGCAAGGAAATATATACCAAAAGGAAGTACAGTGCTTGATATTGGTTCTTCAGATGGAGTCATGTTTAATCAGTTAAAAGATATTATTATCGATGGAACTGGTATTGACCCTACACTAACAGAAACGATAAGTGGCCCAAATTTTAAACTTTTTCCCGGCTTTTTTCCAAACGACCTAAAGGAAGATAAAATATATGACGCAATAACATTGCTGGCAGTATTAGAACACATTCCGCCTCAGGTACATCAAAGTTTTTCAAATGGATGTGCCAAATATTTGAAAAAAGGTGGCAAACTAATCATTACAGTTCCATCAGCCCAGGTAGATCATATTTTGAGTGTGCTTAAATTTTTCAGGCTTATTGATGGAATGTCTTTGGAAGAACATTATGGATTTGATACTAAGATGACCCCATTGATTTTCAAAGGACCTGATTTTAAACTGGTAAAGCACAGCACTTTTCAATTAGGATTGAATAACCTTTTCGTATTTGAAAAAATCTAATTTAATTGTAAATCTATATTGTAAATATTAGAATGTAAATTTGGGTCGTAATTTATTTCTATAACCTTTTACCCATTTATTATCATTCATCACCTCATTTCTCAAACAAAATTGAATGCGAGGTGTTAGAATATCTATCCACTTAAATACATGATCCACACTTTGATAGGCCAGATAGGCCATTTAAGTATTATCCTAGCTTTTGTTTCTTCGTTAGTTGCTACCTGGGCATATTTTAAGGCTAGTTCAGAAGAGCTTGTTTCTGAATGGAAGAGTTTTGCAAATGGATTTTTTGCAATTCATGCAATTTCTGTTGTCTCTATAATAGCTTCTTTATTTGCTATCATTTACAACCATTTTTACGAATATCATTATGCCTGGGAGCATTCTTCCAATCACCTTCCGGCCCAGTACATGATCTCTTGTTTCTGGGAAGGCCAGGAGGGAAGCTTTTTACTATGGATCTTTTGGCACATGGTATTGGGATTTTTCGTGTTAAGGGCACCTAAAAAGTGGTCTATGCCAGCCATGGCTGTATTTATGTTTGTTCAAACATTTTTGTGCTCCATGATCCTGGGAGTTGTAATTGGAGATCTTAAAATAGGAAGTTCTCCTTTTATTTTATTGCGGGATTATATGATAGAAGCCCCTGTATTCAAGCTAAAACCTGATTTTATTCCTGTTGATGGAACGGGTTTAAACCCACTATTACAAAATTATTGGATGGTGATTCATCCGCCGACCTTATTTTTAGGTTTTGCACTTTGCCTTGTTCCTTTTTCATTTTGTATTGCTGGGCTTTGGAAAAGAGAATACAAAGAATGGATTGAATACGCCCTTCCTTGGTCTCATATTGCGGCCTTCGTTTTAGGACTTGGTATTATGATGGGAGCATACTGGGCCTATGAAACACTCAATTTTGGTGGTTATTGGAACTGGGACCCGGTAGAAAATGCAGTTTATGTACCCTGGTTAATTCTCGTATCAGCAATACATGCCATGATTATTTACAAGCACAAAGGAGCATCTCTTCACACTGCTATGATATTGGTTATCAGTGCTTTTTTATTAATACTTTATTCAACTTTTCTAACCAGGAGCGGGATTTTAGGAAATGCTTCTGTTCATTCCTTTACAGATTTGGGCCTGTCAGGACAGTTACTATTGTACCTTTTGGTCTTTGTAATACTTGCTGTTTTACTTTTGGCATGGAGATGGAAACAAGTTCCTGCTTCTGAAAAGGAAATTTCAACCTATTCAAAAGAATTTTGGTTGTTCCTTGGGATTGTAACATTATGCCTTGCAGGTTTTCAGGTTTTAGCCATGACATCTATTCCTGTGTACAATGCAATTTTGAAAGGGTTAGGCACAGTTTCCAAAATGGCGCCGCCTGCGGACCAGATAACTTATTACAGCAACTGGCAATTGTGGTTTGGTGCTGCTATATGCTTGTTTTCTGGTATTGCACAACATTTTTTCTGGAATAAAATAGACAAGTCAAAGTTGAAAGACGAATTGTATATTCCAGTAGTTGTTACGTTGATTGTAGCTACAATTTTAATTTCTGTAACAGATATTCTGAATTGGAAGTTTATAATCCTGGCCATTTGTGCTTGTTTCACAATTGTTTCGAATATTAAGATCCTTTCAAGGTTATGGAGATCAAATATTAAACTATCTGGAGGGGCTATTGCGCATATTGGAATAGGTTTAATGCTGATAGGAATTCTTTTTTCAGCAGGATATTCTAAAGTAATCTCTCTGAATCAATCAGGTCTGGTTTATTCCAAGCAAATGTCGACTGATATGAACAAGGAAAATGTACTTCTTTTTTATCAGCAACCTTTAAAAATGGGAGGGTATGAATTGGTTTACAAAGGAACAAACATCGAAGTAAAAGGAATTTCCGACTTCGTTCCCAAAAAGAAGCTTGAAGCCACAACGGATCAGTACAAGCAAATTGCATTGGAAAATATTCAGGTAGGAGAGAAACTCTATTACAAAAAAGGGGATTCTGTGGAGGTAATTCCTGAGAATACTTATTATGAAATTGAATTTAAAAAGGAAGGATCTGAGAGTTTTACATTGTTCCCCAGGGCACAGATAAATCCTCAAATGGGGCTAATTGCCTCGCCTGATATAAAAAAAGAACCAGGAGCTGACCTGTACACTCACGTTTCGTCTGTACCTGATCCACAGGAAGAAAAAGAATGGAGTGAGCCTGTTGAACACAATTTGTCTGTAGGCGATACATTTTTTCTGAATGATTATGTGGCTGTATTTGAGGGAGTTGAAAAGTTGGATACAACAGAGGGACTCATCTTTACAGGAAACGATGTTGCATTGCAAGCTAAAGTTAATGTCATAACCAAAGACGAATTACTTAGCGTAAATCCTAAGCTACTGATTAAAAACAACATGATGGGCAGGGTTGCAGATGAACAAAAGGAACTTGGAATTCGCTTGATTTTAGAAAATATCGTTCCGCAGGAAA
Organism: Cytophagales bacterium; assembly: GCA_014376535.1. Lineage (GTDB taxonomy): Bacteria > Bacteroidota > Bacteroidia > Cytophagales > UBA9547 > UBA9547. Next base: position 15,727 of record JACMRH010000344.1, read on the forward strand.
ATAAGTTTGTATTCAAATCACAATCATCACAAAAGGAGTGGGTAATTTTGAAAGCACTACGCAAACCTCATATCAATATATTGTGGTTAGGTACTGTGCTTGTATTGGTTGGTTTTGGTTTGGGATATTGGCGAAGGAAGTTATAGCGTCATGTTTTTCAGAAATAATTTTTTTATTTTTTAGAATTAGTGTAGAAGGATATACTGATCCTTGGGGATGGAAAAAGGTTTGGTGAAGAACTACCAACCGCCATATTATTATGTGATCGATCTTAAGGATGGCACCAAACCCTATGTCGGATCAGTTACTTTAATTAAGTAGTCTGAATTAAGTTAAAGCGACTTAAGTGGTTACTCTAATAGTTTATTATAGATTATCTTTTAACTGCCTTATATTTACTTTTTTGTGAGGTTAATATCTTTTACTAAAACTTAGACAATGAAAACTTGCTTATATTTTTTGTTATTCCTTGCATCTATAAGTGCTAATAGGGCAATTGCTCAGACGCAATCCAACATTATCTCCCAACCAGTTTCAGATACCATTTGTCAGGATTTAACTGCAACTTTTACTGTTGGGGTTCTGACCAAGGGAACAACTTTCCAATGGCAGCAACGAGTTCCTACTTCCAAAGTATTTACCTCATTGCTAAATGACAATGGATTTTCTGGAGTTAATACCTCTTCACTTCTTGTAAATACCAAAATCAACAGATCTGCTTCAGCAGATTACAGGGTAATTACAAAAGACTTAGCAGGTATATCTGATACCTCGAAGATCGTCTTTTTAAAAGTTGTTGCCTATCCCGGAACCCTCACAAATTTTATTGGCGATACGGTATGCTCAAATGAGCAATTCGCTTACATTAATATATCTGTGACAGTAAAAGACTTTTCTTATACAGCTATTTACACATTAGCACAGGGCAATTCAATAACTTCAAATGCTACAGGTACTGGAAGTACATTGACTATACCTTTATCAGTAAAACAATTAGGTGTTGGAAAAAAGAGTGTTTTATTAAAAGTGAGCAACTTCGGTTGTGAAACTCAACAATCAGATACTGCAAAAATTTTGGTTGTAGATGTCCCAACAAATACAACCTTTACTGGATCTACGATATGTGAAGGCACAGATAGTGCGGCTATTATATTAACAGGTACTGGATTTGGTGCCAGATATAGGGCTTTTATCAATGGGAATGCTGTAAGTAAGTTTGTTACTGGAACAGGTAAAATAGATAATTTATTTATTCAAACTGGTAAATTAAGCCCATCCTCCTACATTGTAAAAGTCGAAGCCAGCAATACAGGTTGTACAATAATGCTTTCTGATACAGCTGTGGTAAATATTCTTCCAGCACCTATAGGTTCCGCAACTTCTAGTGTTCCAATTTGTCAGAATGGCATAGTAAATCTTGGTGTATCCCAAATAATAAAAGGCTACACATATTTATGGCAAGGCCCTAATAAATTCACTTCCACTAGCCCAAATCCATCCTTTAATGCCAAAACTATCGGGAAGGAGACTTATTACCTGGAGATCACAGGAAATAATAAATGTAAAAAATTAGATTCTCTATTGCTTGTTATAAATCAAGTTCCTGTATTAAATTCCATTTTAGGGCCTAATACTGTATGTCAGGGAGGGTCTTATGATTATGCTACTGATGCTATTAAAGGCGTAACCTATAACTGGTATTTTAAGAAAACTCAAAATACATTAAAGTCCATCAGTTCGAGTGTTAAATATCTATTTCCAGATAATGCTGTTTCAGATACGTTAGTTGTAAGTGCCAGCCTCAATGGTTGTAATTCGGTATCAAAACAGCTTCCTATTATTGTCAATTCTACACCGAGAACCATAGGTAGTTTTGATAGTTTAAAAGTATGTTCCGGAGATAGCCTTACTTTAACGTCTAAATTTAAAGGAGCAGTATATAATTGGACATTCGCCCAGAAAACAATATCTACAAGTCAAAGTGTAAAAGTTGGACCGCCATTAGGACCTGGGAAGTATAAGTATATCGTTTCACTGAGTATTGGAAATTGTATTGGTGATAACGACACTACAGAAGTTACAGTTTTACCAAAACCAAACGCTTCGTTTACATATCCCAATAATTCTTATTGCGAAGGCATGCCCGATGCATCT
>JACMRH010000034.1 GCA_014376535.1 Cytophagales bacterium
AAATGAAATTGGTGCTGGGGAAGAATGTATTCTGAAAAATACTACAATTCGAAATGAGTATAAAAATTTAATAATTGAGAATAAAATTGATGGAATTCTTAACCTTTCAGACACTTTATATAACGAAAATAATGCCTTTGCAATAAATGATGAGGGATTAATTTCTGCAGAATTTAAATGGGAAGGAAAGGATAAATTGATAATAACTTTGTCTTATGATGGAGGTGTCACCGAAATTCATTTTACTCAAATTGGGGAAAACCTTAAAAGAGCAATCTATTATTCCGGAGATTAATTAAATCAGAGTATTCTGGAATATGGATGAACACCAACATATGACGACCTATAAAAATGATAGGCTAAAATTGCCGCGGCAACCTGGTATATGCATTATCTCCGGGATTTGCTAGTTGTCTACTCTAATTTTACCCTAAAAGATGACCGCGGATTATTCTCAAAAGGAATAAAAGTCTAAAATGTTTTTTCTGCCAGTGGACAATAGACCAATTCCTTATTTCCAGTATTTAATGCGGCAATAAAATGCCGTGCTTTCCAATTAAGTTTCCTCAATGCAAACCTGACATACTATTAAAGAATTTTTTTTGCTAGGTGAGTAATAAATCTTTTCATTTTAAAAGTAATATAGAAATGCAATGGATTTTATGATCAAGTGGATTTCAAACTTGAAGGTTTATGCTTGTAATAACAATTAGGATTTATAAGAGGGCAATAACTTAAGAGTATTTCTGCGCCCATTTAGCCGCACAATTCTCGCCGTCCATGGCAGCTGAAACAATTCCGCCTGCATAACCTGCTCCTTCGCCACATGGGAACAAACGTTTTATTTGAATATGTTCGAGTGTTTCTTTATCTCTCGGAATCCTTACCGGGGATGAAGTTCTGCTTTCTACTCCCAATATTATTGCTTCATTTGAAAAGTAGCCATTCATTTTCCTTCCGAAACTCTGAAAGCCTTTTTTTAATGCCGCAGAAATGTATTCCGGTAGAATCTGGCTCATATTTACAGAAGCCATTCCCGGCTGATAAGAAGTTTCTGGCAAGGAATCAGAAACTTTATTATTAACAAAATCAACTAATCTTTGAGCTGGGGCATTTTGATTTCCACCTGCAATAAGGCAGGCATTTTTTTCAATATCTTCCTGAAATTTGAGACCGGCCAAAGGGCCAAAATCCTTGTATTTAACTGTATCAGACAAATCTACCTGAACAACAATCCCCGAGTTAGAATATTTTGAATCTCTTCGAGATGGTGACATACCATTTACCACAACCTCTCCTTTTTCAGTTGCTGACGGTACAATAAAACCTCCTGGGCACATGCAAAATGAAAATACTCCCTTCACTAGTTCCCCTATATTTTCCTGCGAAACCAAGCTATAACTTGCTGCTGGCAGCCATTCCCCTCTTTGTTCGCATTTGTATTGAATTTTATCAATCAATTGTTGTTGGTGCTCAACTCGAACGCCTAATGCAAAGTCTTTTTGTTCTATTAAAATATTTTTTTGGTGCAACAAATAATAAATATCCCTGGCTGAATGACCAGTTGCAAGAATTACACCATCTGCCTGATAATGATTGCCTATTGAAGTTTTTACACTTTTAATTTCTCCAAACTGTATATCAAAATCAGTAACTCTTTCATCAAAATGAACTTCGCCACCAAGTTCAATTATTCCTTCCCTCATATTTTGGATCAGGGCAGGAAGTTTGTTTGTTCCAATGTGAGGGTGAGCATCAACAAGGATATCTTCTTTGGCTCC
>JACMRH010000345.1 GCA_014376535.1 Cytophagales bacterium
CTTATTGTCCTTAGTAAATAATGTTTTGGATATTTCTAAAATAGAAAGCGGAAAAATAGAGTTTGAAAGAAGAGAATTTGAACTTGAAAAACTTCTTAAAGAGAACATTTCAATGCTTTCTTTGAGAGCTGAGGAAAAAAATATCTCATTAAATATTACCAAAACTCCGTTTATAGAAACGTTTCTTATTGGAGATCCTTTCCGTTTGACCCAGATTCTAAACAACCTTTTAGGAAATGCTGTAAAATTTACTGATAAAGGAAAAGTGGAATTAAGTGTGGAATTATTAAATGAATCCAACACAGAATTAGAGTTAAACTTTATCGTAACGGATACTGGCCCTGGAATTTCACCAAATAAACAAGAATCTATATTTGAAAGTTTTACACAGGCAAGTATAGAAACAGCGAGAAAATTTGGTGGAACTGGTCTAGGACTATCTATTTCCAAGCAGCTGATAAATTTACAAGGTGGTGAAATAGGTGTTGAAAGTAGTTTAGGCAAGGGGGCTAGCTTTCACTTTACACTTAAATTTAAAAAAGGGAAAAATCTACTTTTATCAGAGGCAATATCATCTTCTTCGACTGTGAACTCTCTTCTTGGTTTAAGAATTTTGGTTGCAGAAGACAATATTTTCAACACTAAAGTATTGACAAGATTTCTGGAATTATGGCAAGCTGAGTATGAAGTTGCGGAAAATGGTGAAATGGTATTGAGTCTATTAGAACAAAACAATTTTGACTTGATATTAATGGACTTACATATGCCACAAATGGATGGCTATGAGGCAACGAGGATTATAAGAGAATCTGGAAATAACATTTATATTATGGCACTTACTGCTAGTGCAAATTTCAACTCAAATGATGAAATAAAATCAAAAGGTTTTGACAGTTACCTTTATAAGCCTGTAAATACTAGAGATCTTTTTAACAAACTGAAAGAAATTCAAATCTCAAAATCAAATAGAGAATCCTGAATTACTTTTCAAATCTTTTAAGTGATATGGAAATATAATTCCAAATTTTGATATGGCTTTTAGATTGAAAAAAGTAATTAATAATTTCAAGAACTATAAATCCTAAAATCACAGACAGGCAAAATTGCATCCACGCCGGAATTTCATTTACAACAACCTCTTTGCGACCTAAAACTCCATAAAGGTTCTTTAAATTCCTCTTTTCTTTTACATAATGAGTAAAACTGTTACTTACCCACATTCCGATAGCAAAGCCAACCAAGCTGCCAATAGTTTCCTGAAATAATCCTTTTGCTATATATTTCTTGTTAAATCTTTGGCTCAACGTAAGGGTCAAGCTTTCATTATTTAACCACAAATATTTAGTTTTTTCATACAATATCTGATTTTCCAGGCTTTGATTTAACCAAACCTGCAATTTTGAGCTTTCGTCTTCAGATTCAGTTCCTTCTAGTCTGGAGGAAATAAGTTTTAAAATGCTTGCATCTTGCATTTTACAAACTTACCAATAACCAGCTTTGGAAAAATCATTGCAGCAGAATTGTTTTAATTGAAAATGAATGATTTTGGTAACTTAGCTTTATAAATAACATCCCTATTGGGAAATCAGACAGTTTGGGAAGCATAAGATTTTTGCCTATTACCAATTGCAGATTATATTCCAGAAGTTTATCTGATGATCCATTCCAAATCTGCAAAACTGCTTCCTCATTATCCATTGAATTATGACCTACTGTCAATTCATTTGATATTTGATCTATAAAACAAAACACTATATTTTTTGCGCTACTTTCATTGGTTTGATTTTCAATATCAGTGATAACTGCAGGTTTTTTGGTTTGCCTCATAAGCCAATCATATATATTGTCCGGTGCTATTCCAGGTCCGGTATTATCATATGTTTCTGTCCACGCATTATGCCCGACTCCAGGGTATATTGTTGCTTTTGCCTGAGGTTTAATTTGTGGCTGACAAGAATTAATCTGATCAACCAAACTTAAAATATTATCCTTTCCATCTAATTCCCCTTGAAATGCCCATACTGGAACATTATTAGCTGCAATACCACAAGATTTGGAACCATCTCCCCAGCCAGCAATTGGATTGAGGCGGCAATTTTTTCAGGATGTCTTTGAGTATATTCCCAGGTTGCAGCACCACCAATGCTTAAACCTGTAATATAAATGCGGTCTAAGTCGACCCTGTAAAGCGTTTTGATTTTTTCAAGAATTTCATCTACGAATTCACCAGGTTTGCTTTGAGATGTTTGGCTGTTATCAGGATTTATAAAATTCCAATCACCAAATGGACATTGGGGAGAGATCACAATAAATGGAAAATCCTGACCATTTTCAATTAACATTGGTGGGCCATTTTTCTTTACCAGATATAAATTACTAAGGTCTTGCGGATTATAAGCCTTTTCCCCACTGCCATGTAAAAACAAAAGAAGAGGAAATTTTTTGGAAGGGTTTGAATTATAATCAACAGGAACATAAGATAGGTATCCAACCAAGTAATTTGGCCCAAATCTTGATCTGAAACTATTTTGGGTTTGCCTTTGAGCTGTTGAGGTTAAGGTTAATAAATGAAGAAGAAAAAAGAATGATTTACTTGTAAAAAAATATTTGCACATAATATTTGTTTCCTTTAAACCTTAATACAGAAAATCGTGTAAAAGTTAATATATAGTTTGTGTGTTATAAAGCATATAATTCATTCATTGAAGAATAATGATTTTAACCACACGTAAAAGAAAAGCATTATTAACAAAAGACTTTATATTCACCACAATTTCTCTGAGCTTATTTTCAAAAATATGAATATTAGATTATTATCTATTTTTTCACTGACTTTTATCCCTTTGTTAGATTTTGCACAAACACCTTCAGCAACAGAAATAAAACCGGTTTTTATTTCCAGAGACACGGTTCAAATTAATGGTAAAATATCCTCAATTGCTTCTTTAGACACATTAACAAAAAAAATAGTTTTATTTAAAAGACAGCAGGAAGAAGAAAAGCTATATAACGAAGGTCTCTCTGCTTTGACTGATAAAAGAAACCAGGACGCAGTAAGTGCTTTTACGAAAGTGTTACAATTGAACAGAGATTTTATAAAGGCAATCAGTGGACGTGCAACAGCCTATAATGAAATGAAGCAGTTCAAAGATGCTTTAGACGATTTAGACATGGTTACATCTAAAGATTCATTAAATGAAATCGCCTTTTTGACAAAAGCTAATATAAAATTTGGTTTAAATAAAAAAGATGAAGCAGAAACAGACTATTCAAAAGTTTTGAAAATTAATTCAAATAATTCAAAAGCTTATTTTTATAGAGGAGAAATACGGTTTGGAAAGGAAAATTTTAAAGAAGCTGTAACTGATTTTAACATGGCAATAATCCTTGATCCTTCTAATGGCCTTGCTTATAATGACAGGGGAAGTGCCAAAAGAAAACTAAATGATTTTAAAGGAGCTGTTGATGACTATACCAAAGCAATCGAACTCCAACCTACCCAAGCATTTATCTATAACAACAGAGGCAGCACTCAAGTAAAACTGAAGGCTTTAGAAGAGGCCATAGCAGATTTTAGTCTGGCGATAAATATTGATCCTAAAAATTACTTGTCATACAATAATCGAGGAAATACTAAGTTTGAAAAGGAAGATTTTGCAGGAGCATTAAAAGATTTTGATAAAACAATTGAATTAAAACCTGACTATGCGTATGCTTATAACAACAGAGCATCTGCAAAATATAAGTTAAAAGACTATAAAGGATCGCTAGAAGATTGTAATAAGGCTATAGAATTAAACAAAGAATATGGATATGCTTATTTAAACCGGGGGATTGCCAAAGAACTTTTGCGCGATCAAAAAGGTGCATGTTCTGATTGGCAAACCGCTGCTAAATTGGGCGTAAAGAGTGCAGAAACCTATATGAACCAGGATTGCGAATAGACAATTATCCATCAATTATTAATTCTAATGAAACTAAATATTTTAATTTTTATTTTTTCAGTATTCTTTTGCTCAGTTATTTCTGCTCAAAATGTGCCTTTTGACAAAGCTCTTTTTAAAGAAAGAAAAGAAGAATATAAAGCTGCAAAAGAAGCACTTGATGAAGGTCATAAAAAGTTTGAAAAAGGCCGTTATGATGAAGCCATTGAGCTATTTCTTAAGGCAAACAAGTTTAATCCAAACAATGCTGACCTAAATTTTAAAATCGGCAGGAGTTACATTGCCTCATATCAGAAAGACAGAAAGGGTGCCGTTCCATATTATGAAAAAGCCTATCAGCTAGATCCTAATGTTGATAAGAAAATCCATTTGTATTTGGGTGAAGCCTATCACCTGAATGGTTTATGGGACAAGGCTATTGAGTCATTTCAAATAGAAAAATCCGGTATTGGAAAAGGCGCTGAAAATGAAGTTGTTTACTTGGATAAAGAGATTTATGAATGTAAAAACGGTAAAGAATTACAGAAAAATCCAATACGTGTTTTTGTGGACAATTTGGGAGAAGGTGTAAATACTGCAGCACCTGAATATTGCCCGGTAATAACAACAGATGAATCTTTGGTTTATTTCACTTCCCGTAGAAGTGATACCTATGGAGAAACAAGGGATGCGGCTGATGGAGAATTCAATGAAGATATTTATGTAAGTACAAAGCAGAATGGTAAGTGGACTAAAAGTAAAAATGTAGGTACACCTGTAAATTCAGATAACCACGATGCTACTGTAGGATTATCTCCGGACGGAAAAACAATGTACATCTACAAAGGCTCCAATGGAGGAGACCTTTATGAATGTGATTACCAGGCTGGTGTTTGGACTAAACCTGAGGCTTTAAACAAAAACATTAATACTGAACACAGGGAAACTTCCGGAAGCCTTTCTTTCGACGGAAAAACATTGTATTTCGTAAGCAATAGGCTTGACCTTACTTTAGGTGGAATGGATATTTTCACTTCTAAAAAAGATGAGAAAGGTAAATGGGGAAAACCTGTTAACCTAGGGTCAACAATTAATACTATTTATGACGAAGAATCAGTATTTGCCCATCCTGATGGTAAAACATTGTATTTCAGTTCACAAGGACATAAGACTATGGGTGGCTTTGACGTGTTTAAATCTGTTTATGAAAATGGGAAATGGGGTGAGCCACAGAATTTAGGTTACCCTGTTAATACTCCTGCAGATGAGATTTCTTTTGTGGTGAATGCCAATGGAAAGCGCGCTTATTATTCTACCACCCAAGAAGGTGGTTTTGGGCACCGGGATATTTATGTAATTACAATGTTAGGTCCTGAAAAACCAATGATTCTGAATACTGAAGATCTGCTGGTTTCAAATGTAACTCAACCTGTAAGTGACCTTGTTATAGAACCTAAAATTCCAGTTTCCACAAATGAACTGACATTATTTAAAGGTAGAATACTGGATTCAATCACTAAAAAACCTTTGGAATCGAATATTTTAATGGTGGACAATGCTGTGAATCAGGAAATAGGAACATTTACTTCAGATAAGATAACGGGGAAATTCCTTGTTACATTGCCATCAGGTAAGAATTATAATATAACTGTAAAAGCCGAGGGATATTTATTTCAGTCAGTGAATTTTGACATTCCACCTGGTGGAGATTATCAAGTAATTGAAAAAGATATTTTACTAAATAAAGTAAGTGTAGGAATGGTAATTGTGCTAAACAATATATTCTTTGATAACGACAAATTTTCACTTAGGAAGGAATCAGAAACAGAATTAGAGAATCTTCATAAACTTCTAACTGAGAATCCTACCTTAAAAATTGAGATTTCAGGACATACTGATAATAGAGGTTCGGCCGAACATAATCAAAAGTTATCTGAAAACAGAGCTCATGCAGTTGTTAATTATCTTGTTACAAAAGGAATTCAGGTTTCAAGATTAGAATTTAAGGGCTATGGTTTGACAAAACCAGTAGCATCTAATTTAACAGAAGTAGGAAGACAAATGAACCGTAGAACTGAGTTTAAAGTATTAAGTAAGTAATTGGTTAAAAGTTATCAAAAACAAATATTTCGTTTTAGCTGTTACTGCAAATTTATTTGAAGGCCTGCTCGGAAGAATAGCAGCAATTTGTTCATCTGTTTCGAGGAGAAGAGTCTTTTCCTTTTCAAAAAGATTAATCTTTAAGTCTGTTAAATAGTCACTTACTTTTTTTGATCCTTTTAACCCAATAGGCGAAAAATGATCCCCGGCACGCCAGTTTCTAATAATCAGAGGAAACTTTAACTCATCATAATCTAACACTAGTGCATTGGATGATTTTATGTCTTCAAGGTTTTGTATTCCTCCTGGTCTCTTCTCAAAATGCAAGCAGAAATTTTCTAAAATTTCAACTTCCTTTAATTCTGCATTAATTAAAATATTTATATCTGGATTTGGTTTTAGATTACTTACTATCCAATAATCCCGATCCTTAATTAATCTGTGAGAAACAGAAAAAAACATCTTACCTGAAATACTATCGGCTGATTTGAAGATACTTTTAGAATCTACATAACTAAAATTAAATTTCTTAAGCACAGACAGTAATAAAAACAATCCGTCTTTATTTTCCTTGATGAGCCTTATATTAATTTTAAAATAGCCATCTTCTTCTTTGCTTATTTCAGGGAATAAACTTTCTAATTGGTTTAAGATAAATCTTTCTGATAGGCTTACTTGTTCAGCAGTAATTGTAATGGTCGTTTCTAATGCTGGATTTAGATCCTTTAATATTGGTATTACTTTATTTCTAATTAGGTTACGCTTGTACTTATTGCTTTGATTACTTAAATCTTCTCTCCATTCAAG
>JACMRH010000346.1 GCA_014376535.1 Cytophagales bacterium
AACCTTCAGTAAAAGACTTTAAAGCAATCGCGAGTGTACCTAATAACATGATAAAGCTTTCCTGGCAGTACAATGAGCTGGCCGTTAAGAACTTTGTTTTATACAGAAAAACAGAAGGAGATAAAATCCATGTGCTTGAAGTTATTCCGGGTACCGCGAGAGAATATTATGACAAAGCTTTAAAACCTGCTACACAATATACCTACTTCCTGGTAGCCCATTTTCAGGACTGGAAACAGTCTAAGATGAGTGATGGAGTGGTAGTTAAATACTAATACTATGAAAAAAGCAATAATAGCATTCTTTCTCCTGATTTTTGGTGGATATTCCATCCATGCCCAGGTATTTAAAGTGACAAATGTCAATCCTTCAGGTTTAGGTTCCTTGTACCAGGCCTTGAGAGATTCTTATAGCGATACAGACCCCAGCGACGATCAAATTGTATTTGAAACCGGGTCTGCAGATTTTACAATTGATTCTAAAGCGATCAATTATTTTACTCTGCGAAAAGATACTTTTCCTACAGCAGCGCAGGACAGGCTTGTAATAAACGGGCTGGGACAGAAAGTCAATCTGAAATTAAACTATTCGGTATTGTCGGATGTCGATTTTAGTAATATTCATGTTTTAGACAATGTTACTTTCATAAAAAGTGCAAATATTTTAAACAACCGTTTTGAGCAGGGTTTTACTCTAGGATGGGGAAGCGACTTTTTAAATGCTTTAAGTGGTTATGTTGTAAGGAATAATGAGATTTTATCCGGAAGTATTTATCTGTATGGATATGTGTCTGATGCGGTAATAAGCCAGAATTTTTTGGGAATATCTAAAACAGGAGAAAAAGGAACAGGGGTATCCTTATCTGTTTCATCAGGAAATAACAACAATATCAATCTGGACAGTAATACAGTTGTTTTAAGTTCTAATTTTTATATCGGAAGTCAGGTATCAGGAGTAAAAATACGCTACAACAAATTTGGTAGAGGCGACATTGCCGGAACAAACGCCTGGAAAATCTCAAGTAATGCTATTGTAATTTCTGGTGGCAATACAACGAAAGACATAGAAATTCTGAACAACGAATTGCTTTTCATTGATGGAAATGGCTTTCAGCTAAATCAGATTTCCAATGTAAAAATAGATGGAAACTACATTGGATGCAGCTCAGATAACCTTCAGGGAAGTATGGGGACTTCTTTTGGAAATGGAATTTCTTTGACCAGCTGTACAAATGCTACAATTAGTAATAATCGAATTCAAAATGCCGGATCAGGGATAATTGTTAATATCTCGCCTAATGTAACTATTTCAGATAATACAATAGGGCTGAATTCGTATGGAATTTCTCTTTATGGTAATAGTACTGATGTTATTTCAGTATTGAATAATTACATAGGAATAACAAAGAATGGTGTTTCAATTCCACAAACGAATAACAATATATATGTAGGTGATGGAATTGTAACCTTAAGAGGGAATACAATTGCGAATGGAGATGAATCAGGTGTGTATGTTTCTTCAGGTACTGTAAAACTTAGGAACACAGTTATTTACAATTCTAAGTATGATAATTTCAGAACAAACTCAACTTTAAAACCAGTAATCTTAAATTATACCTCCTCCCGTATTATTTCAGGTACTTCTGCAGCTTCCGACTCTATAGAAATATATGAAAGTGACGGAAGAGCTTACCAAGATTACCGGGCACCGTTAATTAAATTATTGGGTTCTGGTGTAGCCGATATAAATGGAAATTGGAGCATTAAATTACCTGATACATTAGGTTTTTCTGGTAAGCAATACAATTTTGCAGCTCTCTCCACAACTAGATTAGGAGTTACTTCTGATCTTTCCAATCAACTTTTTACAGGTGATTTTAATGGATTATGCATAGTAAAGACAGATTCGATATATGGGAGTGGCTCTTTTGACAATGCAATAGGCTGTGCTCTTAATTTTTCAGGTGATTCTAAAATCATATTTGAATTTGATAAGGTAAAACCAACATATAGTCTTAGATTAAATACCAATGGAGTACAAAGATTTGTCAAAGAAAAAGGAATTTTGGAAATCGATGGATCCAAATATGATAATGGAGAAGGAAAAAGAAGAATAACAATTAATGGATATGCAAATCCTGTCAAGAATGTTAAATTTAAATCAATAACTACTACTGGATCAGATTTTTATGGAATGACGTTGGATAGTAATGTGTCATTTATAAATTGTGATATTTCAAACTTTTTCAATCTAATTAAAAATGCTTCAAATATATATTTTAAGAACAATTATTGTCCATCGTTTGGTATTGTACAGGATTTAAAGGGTGGCCATAATATTAATCTAATTAACAACAAGTTTTTAGGAGGAGCTAGTAGATTTGGTCAAGCCGATAGATTCTCAAATGTTAACGATGTAATAATTGATAGCAATTATTTTTACGGAGGATCAGGCAGAGTTCCTCTTATAGAAATCCTTGATAATTGTTATAATGTTAAAATTCGCAAAAATATTTTTGGTGTTGATACTGTCAATAAAACGTATGAAAATGGTTTTGGAGGTGCCTTAAGTATTATAAGTAGTGCAAATGTAGAAGTTAGCAATAATATTATTGGTCGATATGGAAATACTGGTCCAATTATGACTGTGGTTGGAGGAGTAAACATTACTGTTCATAATAATAGAATTGGTAGTTTAAGTCCTGATTTCTTAGTTCCTAGTAGTAATAGCTATACTGCTATCGACATTTCAAATTCTGGTCCTTTGTATTTAAGTAATAACGTTTTTGGAAACATCCGATTTCCCCTAAATATTAATACTTCTAAAGATATTTATGCAATAAATAATTATTTTAATATCCTTCCAAATGGAGAAAAATTTGAATTAGGTGCCGTAAGCTTGAATCCATTACTTAGAACTGATATAGGTGCTAACTATAGATTTGTTTCGAATCGGGTATATATAGGGATATCTCAAACATATGGCAATGTTTGGAAATGTAATAATTGCCCTTTGAGCAAAAACATTATAATCAATGATTTAGCATCCGATGCTTCGAAGCAGGATTCAATTGTTACTTCAATAAGATCCACCTACTCTAAACCAACATTTACCACCTACAAAAAATCTGCTGGCTCTGTTGAATTATCAGGTACAGCACAAGTGGGTGATACAGTCGAAATTTTCACTAGTAACAATGTCAGGGAGAATGCAATCGAATATATAGGTTACGCTGTGACATCCGCCACAGGATGGAAGTTTTTATTGCCGAAAGCATTTTATAAACCTCTGTCAGATTCTTATGTTATAGCAACAGCCAGGAGCAAGCAGGGAAACACTTCAGGACTTACTGCTCAATACAGGATTTCGGCTACCTCCTGTATAGTTAAAAATACTTTAGACTTCGGTGATGGATCCTTGCGAAATGCCATTAATTGTTCCAATAATAATCCCGGATTAGATTCAATCAACTTTGCAATTCCAGGAAATGGACCTTATATCATAAAGCCTGAAACAACACTTCCTGCAATTAATGATGAAGTAATATTAAATGGCTTTACACAATCTGGACATGGAAAATATGACATTGTTTTGGATGGGGCAACCATCGGTGGAATTGGCTTAAAATTATGGGATGGCACTGGTCCAAGACCTGACTCGATTAAAATAAAAGGATTAGAGATTAAAAATTTTGGCAATGCTATTTACAGTTCGACGACAGAATTAACAAATGTTGAAATTGATTCTG
>JACMRH010000347.1 GCA_014376535.1 Cytophagales bacterium
AAAAATATTATTCCTAATTTAATAGGGGTGCAATTTTAAGAGTTTTTATTTTATAAAACAATCACTTTAACTAAAAACTTAAATTATGAGTAAAACTATTACCGATTTAATTGAAATTACTCTTACAGACTTTGTAGACTATGTAGCATTGGCAGGTGGGAAAAAACAAACCAAAGTAGTCCAGATAAAGAAAAGAGATGACTATGGTCCTGAAAAAGATTTTTACCGCAAGTTGAGAGAACGTATTGAAGATCTTCACAAAGGAGATCATACTTCTGACTTTTTACATGAACTTTTAGAATCAGATCTTCATGAACACAAAGCCAATAATTTTCCCGAATTAATTGATGGATATTTAAAGTGGATAAATAAAAAGGACATCATTTGGATTGGTCCTCCGAAAGCTATTTGGAGTTACGAACAACTAAGAGTCAAAATGAATCCAGAATTAGGATTGTTAATAAATGATCTTCCACACATAATAAAGTTGCACTTTAAGAAAGAACCGGAGCTCACCACCGATAAAGTTTGCATGATTTGTAATTTATTAGAAGAAAAGTTCCCTCAACATGCAGAAGCAGGTTTTGAATTTGGTGTCTTAGATGTTCGTAGATCAAAGCTTTTTAAAAAGGACAAAAGAAAAAGCAATTTAAAAGCTTTATTAAAAGGCGAAGCAAGATCTTTTATTACCATTTGGGAAGAGGTTTTTTAATATTTTATAAACGAGAAGCATGAATAAGTGTCCTAGCTAAATCAGTAAAGCATGGTTTATTGACTATAGAAGCATTTTGGTAATGGATATGATCGTGGTAATAGTGAAAGCCAAGGGAAAATTTTTAAGTAAAATACGGTTTGACAATCATTTAAATGGAAGAAATATCAATATTTTCAGAAGAGATTAAAAGTACAATATCTAAACTCTCCAACACAATTAGAGCCGAGAGAAATCGAGATTTAAAGCCTATAGGAACATATGCAGAACCAGCATTAATAGATAGATTTATTAATGTAAGTAATCAAGTGATCTATGGAAGAAGAGGCACTGGGAAGACTCATTTATTACTTGCAATTCAGGAAAAGTTATCACAAACATTTCAAGAAAATCATAACATTGGAATTTACTGTGACTTAAGTAAGATAATCCCAGTTATAGAGGAAAGTGAAGAAAATAGGATTGAATATTGTTTACTTATTATCCAAAGTATAGTTGATGAATTATTGAAATCGCTAATGAATAATTTGGGATTTATTTATTCTAATGAATATTTTGGAGTTGAAAATCAAGCTAATAAGCAAAAAAAGATACAATTTGAAAATCTATTAAGAAATTTCAATATTGAAATACAAAATGGAAAGGAATTAAAGAAACTTGGTAAATACAAGTTTTCGAGAGAGGATGTAAATAATCTAAGTGCTTCTTTAAATGTTTCATCATCACCAAAAGGTGAATTAGGTGGGAAAATTGAGACTAAGAAAACTTCTAGTGACGAAAGTATTAAATATATTTCAGTCGCTGATTTACATAATCTTTTAAATGAATTTTCAGATTTAATTCCTGGCCTTCAAATTACCTTATTATTAGACGAGTATTCAGAAATAAATAGAGAGAGCCAGCCTTATTTAGCAGCTCTAATCAAGAGAATAATAATTTCCGCAAATATTACCGTCAAAATCGCAGCTATTCCAAATAGAACCAATTTACAGCTCCGGAACATAAATATAATTGGTTTGGAGGAAGGTGCAGATATTTTTGGTTTCCACCTAGATAACAGATATGTTTTTGAGATTAACAAAACACCAACTAAAAACTTTTTCAATAAACTGCTTTTTAATCATTTATTTTCTATCGCTCCTAATATTTACACAGGCATGGATTTAAATATCCTTGAACTTTTTCTTGCGCCACAAGCATTAAATGAAATTTTGATTGCAACAGCTGGAATACCTAGAGATTTCTTAAACATTTTCATTAATAGCCATGATAATTTTTTGGTAAACCATACAAAGCAACAAAAAAGAGTATCTGTAAAAAATATTAGAACCGCCTGTAGAACTTGGTATAATACAGATAAAAAAGAGCAAGTAGAAAAAAATGTTATTGCTCACAAACTTTTAAATAAAATTCTTGCAGATATAGTTGTTGGAAAGAAATCAAGTCATTTTATTGTTCCGAAGCAATTTTCAGAAATCAAAGCATTTCAAGATCTTTTAGATTTGAGAGTATTGCATTTAAGGAAAGATAACTATTCTCATCAAGATAATAAAGGTGTTTTATATAATGTATATTCAGTTGATTATGGAAGTTACAATTCGCTTGATGTAACTAAAAATTCGCTTGAGACAAATTCAGTTGAGGATTTAGAAATAAACACAATTGACAATCTTAGAGCGGTTCGAAGAATTGCTCTTGAAGCAGATTTCTTTAATAAATTTCTGCTTGAAGTTGGAGATGGTATAAAATGTAAAATATGTCAAAATACTATTGATACAAGTTCCCCTTCTTATGTTAAGAAAAAGCTATGTAACACTTGTTTTGAACCTGCTGAATAATACTTATTTCCCTTACCACGGTCTGTGGCACACAGATCGGAAGAATAGTGGCCTGTGAGCCACAGACCACGGAACAGCCCGGATAATATGGAAAGCAAATTTGTTCATCCTGCTTCAGCATCTTTTGGGATTCATTTCTTTGTTCTCGAAATAGAAAAAGACGGAACATTTAGGCGCTTTAAAATAACTGATGAATCTGAGAAAGAAGTCAGACTGGTACTATATCCGAGCTACACTATAGAACTATCCAAATCTGAATACCTGTTCTATGTTTTGGAAAAAAGCAGAGATGTAAAGGTTGGAAAAATTACCTTCAAATAATAGATTGTCCAAATGGCCCTGGTTGCACCCATAAACAGTGTTTGGTCGGGAGGCCAAACTGTGGGAAGGGCGTAAACAGCCGAGGATGAGAATGGAACTTTCTCAAAATCTGTAACCTGTGGCCATTCACAAAAATCTGATTTTTTATAAAAGTATTTTAACTCCCCCGAACAAAGTCCTCCTTTCAAATTCTGATTTCAGTGACCCTTCGGAACACTGAAACCAGTAGGGGGTTACGCAAGATAAACTACGGACAGCAAACAGCATGAAATTAGGAAACAGACTACGGATAGCTGGGGGATTGGTTGCGACACCAGCCAAGGAGGAGAATAAGTCAAATAATCTGTCACACTATTTCTATTCGTTGAATAATGCCTGGGTCATCTTAAATGCTCCTGGCACCTTGTCAAGAATGATTTGTTCTTCGCCCATCATACCTACTATTTCTTCTTCTTTTGTTATTACAAGGCTATCATATTTGGTAAAAAGATGATCTGAAAGTTGGAATTTTAGAATATGACCGTTTTTTTTGACCAGATCTTCCAATTGTGAAAAGAATATGTATTTGCCTGATTGCTCAACCAAGTCAGCTCTTTTAATAGCTATTCCGTTAATTGCTTCCATAGATATGTTTTAGTGCATATCAACAGAACCATGCCGCATAGAAAGTCTTTGTTAGTTGTGCCCATGCAATTTATGTTTGAAGTGCTATGCAATCTTTTGAATAGTATTATAGAGATAAGAGAACGCTGCATTTTTGCAGATAATGTTTCGAACTAAAATTAGTTGACAGTTGTTAAAGGTAATCCGTCTTGAAATTTACACATTTTTCATAATCCTGCTATTGCTTCTTACCTAGGTCTGTGGCACACAGATCGGAAGAATAGTGGCCTGTGAGCCACAGACCACGGAACGGTGACTTCTTATTATTAGAAGTCTTGAAATTTAAATTCCCAAATGTTTATGAACTAATCCATGGCAGGTGTCCTTACCTGCCATGGATTAAAAGTAAAAAATTTATTCGGATTGGTATGTAAACGGTTGGTCGGGATACCAGACCGTGGTGGAAGATTTGTGGACAACAGCCAAGGAGGAGATCTTAGAGTGGGGCGGGACATAGCCTTAACCCATATAAGTATTCCGGATTAATTGTAAGCACCAGGTAGTTTGTTTCTCAAACCAAGTGCCATCTTTAAATGGCTTTTGGTTTTATTCATTTTGAAATAATTGAACCCTAATTTTTCAATATTATAAACTCTGTCCTCCTGTTTTCCTGATGCTGGGTTTCGTCGCAGGTGGATGTTCTATACCCTTCGCAGCTACACTCGTTTTTCAGCTTAGATTCTCCGTATCCTTTGCCATTAATCCGGTTCGGATTTTTTATGTTTTTTTGGATGTATTCTACTGAAGCTTTCGCTCTTTTTTCTGATAATATCTTATTGTCCAGCATGTTGCCATGACAATCTGTGTGAGATCCTAACTCAATTTCCATTGAGGGATTATCATTGAGAATATTAACAATCTTATCAAGCTCAATGGCAGCATCTTTGCTGATAGTGAATTTCTTTACGTCAAAATAAATGGGCTTCATATCCAATACTTCAGTTAGGTTTTGACCCACTTCAATTTTTTCCATGGCAATTGGACTGTTTAGTGAATCCTTCAGATATAGTGTAGATCTGTTCCCATTTTGGAAATCTTTTTGAAAGGTTATTGGAACATATCCTTTTTTGAAAATATCGACAGTAAATCCACTTTTTTCATACGATTTTTTTTCTCCCAGGTCACGGACAAAGGTTCCGTAAGCATCTGTATAAAATACGAATGACTTTTCCGTAATAGTTGGTGTAACAGAAACTCGTGCGCCTTCTAGAGGTTTCTTGGTTTTGGAATCAATAATTATTCCGCGCAACTCTAAATTCGTCTTTTCCAGATTAATTTTCTCTTCAAAATCTTCTTTCAGGTTTTTGATTGTGACCTTTTCATCCCTGAACTGTGGATGCTTTACAACAATAGAATAGCTCTGATTGTATACCCCTTCAAAGTTTACATTCCCATCATCTTCTGTAATTATTTCCTTTATGTTACCAGAAGCATCAGTTGATGTCACAAGGGCCCCTGATAATGAATTAGAGTTTTCTTTATCAATTACTATCAGATTGATGTGTATGCCTCTTTGAATAAATGGTTTATTGATCCTGTAGAAATATATGTCGTCATCTCCTTTTCCTCCGTCTCTATCTGAAGAAAAATAACCTGTTGTCATACTGGTATCTGATATAAAAGCAAAATCATCCCGGTTTGAATTTAGTGGCAATCCGATATTATGGACTTTCCCCCATTTAGTTTCCTGTTTGTTGCTGTAAAAAATATCTAAACCACCTATTCCAGTATGTCCGTTTGATGAGAAAAACAACAAATTACTTTTGTGAAAATATGGGAACATTTCATTGCCTTCGGTATTGATAGTATGGCCAAGGTTTTCAGGTTGTGACCATATACCTGCCTCTCTTTTGGAAATGTAAATATCTGTTCCTCCTACACCGCCTGGCATATCGGATACAAAATAAAGGGTATTATTGTCTGACCCGAAGGATGGTTGCCCCATGGAATATTTGTTGTTGTTATATTTAAAAGGGGTGATTTCAGTCACCTTTTCATTGTTCAGTTTACCGTAGAACAACTTTAGCCTGTTTGCTTCATCGGAAGAGGTTGAGCCATAGCCATTGCGGGTAAAGAAGATAGTTTGTCCGTCGGGTGAAATTGCAGATGAGGCTTCGTGAAGTTTTCCATTTACTTTTCCAGGTAAAGGTTTAAGTTTGTTAAGCTCTCCATCCTTATCTATATCGGCTACGTACAAATCAAGGAAAGGTAAAGCATTCCAGTTAGATGTACTCTTGACCAGTGAGTTTTTTGGTTTTGATGATGAGAATATCAATTTATTACGATAATAAGTCCCACCAAAATCTGTGTTTTCAGTGTTCATCAAAAGGTTTTTGACAGTCACATCGTTTTTATTATTCAGAATAGTAAAAAGCGGAGACTTTTCTGCAAAATATTCACTGGCCCTAGAGTCGGATTTTACCTGTTTTTGGTAGTATACCATATAAATTTCCGACTCCATGTATTTCTTATTTATATTCAGTATGCTGGCATACCTGTATAAGTCAGAAGGAATAGTTTCCGGTAATTTGATGATATCAGCATAAACATTTTCAGCCTTGGGATACTCTTTCAGGTTATAATAACTTTCCCCAAGCTTTCTTTTAGTTTCAATATCCTGGTGTTCTAGTTTTTCAAAATACAGGACAGCCTCCTGGAAGGAATTTT
>JACMRH010000348.1 GCA_014376535.1 Cytophagales bacterium
ATCTGATTAGTGACCTTGGCTTTGATGCATTTATTGCATTGGTAGAAGAAGAAAGGATTGCAATAAAAAATAAAAAGTTTGTCGTTGATCCTCATGATTTTACACAATCCGTAATTCCTGTTGAAAACGGGATCCAAATAATTTCAATCCCTGACGAAAAAAAATATCAGGCCTGGTTGAAAACCAATGTTCACAAACAAAAACAAGATGGATTTTTTAGTATCAATGTAAAACTTCCACTTGGCAATATGGATACTGATACTGCCCGTGCTTTAGCAGAACTTGTTGCAGAAGGATACTCTGCTGATGAATTTAGGATCACAGTAAATCAGGGTTACCTGATCAAATTTGTTCGTGAGCAATATTTAAGATATTTCTTTCAGGAATTGGACAAACTAGGTTTGGCCGAGCCTGGTGCAGAAAGTGCTGCAGACATTGCGGCTTGCCCCGGAACAGATACTTGTAATCTTGGCATTGCAAGCAGTTATGGTTTGGCAGAAGAACTGGAGAGAGTAATCAGGGAAGAATATCCCGATTTGATTTATAACAACGATATTAAAATTAAAATTAGTGGTTGTATGAATTCCTGCGGTCAGCATGGTTTGGCCAATATAGGTTTTCACGGAATGAGTATGAAGGCAGGTGGAAAAGTACTTCCTGCTATGCAATTGCTTTTAGGTGGTGGAGTTAAAGGAGATGGTATTGGTTTGATGGCTGATAAAATAGTGAAAGTACCTGCCAAAGGAGTTCCTGATGCATTGCGTGCCTTACTTAATGATTATCAGGCAAATGGCTTGGAAGGTGAATACTTCAATGATTATTTCTACCGTTTAGGAAATCCATATTTCTATAATATGCTGAAACCTTTGGCTACGACAGAAAACATCAGTGCAGACTACTTTGTAGATTGGGGTAATTCTGAAACCTATGCTACTGCAGTTGGAGTTGGTGAATGTGCTGGTGTAATGCTTGATTTGGTTTCTACTTTACTTAACGACACCAAAGAAAAATTACAAAATGCCAAAGATTCTGTACAGGAAGGCATTTGGGCTGATTCAATTTACTGGAGCTATGCTGTGTTTATCAGTGGGGGAAAAGCCCTGTTGACAAGCAAAGATGTTAACTGCAATACTCAACATGGTATCATCAGCGATTTTGATACCAATTTTGTACAAACTGGTGAATATCCTGTAGAAGGAAGTTTCAAGGACCTTGTATTAAAAATTAACAAAAACGAACCATCAGAAGAATTTGCAAGACAATACCTGACCGATGCGGAGAGGTTTTTTGAGGCAATGGAGAATTTGAGGGTGAAACAAACAGTTGTTGCGTAACTCGCTTAAGTAAGTAATTAAAAATGGGTGTTGGTTTTATCTGACACCCATTTTTAATGTTTTTTTATTTTCGAAGATTCAAATCACTTACTTTTTTTGATGCCAAAAAAAAGTAACAAAAAAAGGCACGAATTCCAAAATTAGTATTGAGTATTTAGTATCAAGACTGATGCATGTAGGATGGGACTGTCCTTTTTTAATCAAGAGTATTAAGAAAGCCTCATGCAGGGTGGGAATGGCCTTGGAAGAAATGGCGTTTAGAATTTCTTTATGAGGGTAGGCAAAAGAAAGACTGCAGCCCGTTAGCCTGATCCCGTTAGTTCTTGTGAATCATCCTGTTCGCAGGACTTCTTAGGGAGCAAAAGAAATTTAGCCATTATTTCCCCGCCTTGAATTTTTGGTTCTTTTGTTTCAAGACAAAAGAACGATGAAGAATTGTAAATTCCAGACAATAATTGTTTAATCAATTACTATTTTGAAATGAAAAATCATTATTTCTTAAAAGCATTATCCAACTTCTCCAAAAAAGCTTCAGCCACTGAAATATGCTTATCTAATTTCTCTTTGCTCATATTTCTCAAATGAATGGTCATCGTTGAAAGCCTGGGGTTTCCCTGAAAGAATTCTTTGTATTTGTGAATGAACCTCCAATAAAGTCCATCCCATACTTCGCACCACTCGCCAGGTTTAATATCGCTCATTTTCAAAATGTAATTCGAACCTGAAAAATAAGGCTTAGTTGTAGAAGTCCCACCTCCAGCATATTGGCTCATGGAATATACATTAGGTACCATTACCCAATCGTATGCATCTATGTACATTTCCATAAACCATTTGTAAATTTCATCCGGATCAATTTCACATAAAAACATAAAATTACCCATGACCATAAGTCGCTCAATATGATGGGTATACGCATTGGTTATCACTCTCTTGATCACCATATCTAAAGGAGCAATTCCTGTGTTACCTTCCCAAAATGAATAAGGTAGTTTCCGTTTATGGTCCCAGAAATTTACAGTTCGTTCTCTCCTACCTTTGTAAAGATAAACGCCTAGCATAAATTCCCGCCATCCGATAATCTGTCTTAGAAATCCTTCCAAACTATTGAGAGGAATATCATTAGTTTCTGCAAAGGCAAGCACTTCCTTCACCACGGTTTCGGGTGTAAGCAAACCTGTGTTTAAATAAGGTGTGAGTATTGAATGAAATATATGAGTTTGAGCTGTTGAAATTGCATCTTCGTATGGGCCGAAAAATATGAACCTGTTTTGTAAAAAATCCTCTAAACACTGCTTTGCATCCTGATGTGTGACGGCAAATTGAAAATTTTCTACCTGGCCCGGATTTTCAGGAAAATGTTGGTTTATATATTCCTTGGCTTCACTAACAAATTGATTAGACAGAGGTGACCATACAATCGGTGGCGAAACTGATTTTGGCAACTTCTTTCGGTTGTCAGAATCAAAGCTCCATTTCCCACCTATTGGTTTTTTGTTTTCAACCAATATCGACAATCGTTTCCTTTGTTCGATGTAGAAGGAAGCCATTGAAAAATGCTTTTTACCTTCGAATTGATTTTTTAAAAATTCTTCAGAAGAAAGGAACATCGGTGTTTCAAGCCGCTGAAGCTGGAAACCTGAAAATTCTCTGAGTATTTTTTGTTCAAGCCAATCATCAGTGGTGTTGTAGTATTTGATTGCCCTTATTTCTTGTTTGATCAGTTGAGCCACAAGGTCATTGTAGCTTTCAAGCCTGTTAAAATCCCAGTAATGAACCTCGCAACCTTTTTCCTGAAGTCTTCCTTCAAAGCATTTCATGGAAGCGCGGTGCAAAATAAGTTTTTGCTTGTGGAACTTGTATTGACTGAAATACAATGGATCTTCCAAAAGAAAAAATCTACTGCCTGACGGTGCATTTAAATGCAATTCAAACAGTTGATGAGGAAAAACAATAAATGCAAAGGACATGTGTAATGATGGCTTTATTTAATAAAACCATTTCATTACAACCAGTACTTTTAGAAAATGTTTTTAAATCTGGATCCTGAGTTATTTTATTGTGTAAGGACAATTAAAACTCCCAGTAATAGTCTTGGTTGCAGAAGAAGAATTCTTTCCGGTGAAAGTAAAATTGCCAACAATTTTGGAACTTGTTAATTCTGTTACATTGATCGTGCAGGTACCACCTTTGTTAAAATCAGTCGTGTATGTATCTGTGCTTGAATACTTTATTTGACCGTACGTATTTGTGGATTGATCGTCTTTATATGTACCGGTTCCTGAAGGACTGGCTATTGAGATATAAGTTGTAGGAAACTGGCCTGCCGCTTTGATCATTGAAATTGTGATGTGGCCGGTATTTGTGTCTTTCTGAGCCTGAATTTCAGTCGCAATAGTTGTACCAACTCCATCATTAAAACTTGCTGTATTTGCTGCGGAAGAGGTATTTGTTCCTGTGGTTGTATTATTGCCAGGAGTATTGGTTGTTGGGGTTGTTGAAACTGTTGGCGTAGGGTCAGGTTTCTTTTTTGTACAAAAAGTGAAACCTGTAAAAACAACTAAGGTAAATATTACAAAATTTTTCATAGTCCTTTCCATGGTATTCATTATGGATTGCAAATTAATGGTTCTTAAGCACAATTGCTTAGTTTGATTAATTATTGTTTAATCATTAACCCAGTTTGATCACACTGTATCAATTCAACTTTTTATATGCCGTTTTTAATTTTTCATCTGTTTCCTTGTCATTAATATCTTTTCTTAATTCCTTCGTTTCAGGCAGTTTGCTTAACGCTTTGTATCCTGCGAAACGTATCCAATATACAGGATGATTTCTGGCATAATCTTCAAGGACTTCCATACCTTGCTTCTTCTCACTCTCGTTGCAAACGGGTAAATACTGGCCCCATTTGTCTATCATTCTAAATAAATCTTCCCCAGAACTTTTTGATACATTTTTGATGAACCAGGCATTTTTGCCTGTCACTTTTGCCTTTGCATAGTATTCCGCAATAGCACCTAAAATATTGCTACTTTCAGAATTTTCAAACTTCTGCAAGGTTACATTTTTGAGTGAATCTGTAATTTTTGAATTTAAATATGCTTTTAACGCAGCACTTTGTGTCACATAAGAACTGTCATTTAAGGCTTCTAAAACTATTGGATTCAGGACTTCAGATTCCTTTGAAATAAAATTTATCGCCTCTGCTTTTACAACCCCTTTAGGATCCGTTGCAGCCATTTTGTTTATCTGGCTAATGGCATTTTCCGGAGCCAATTTTCTAAATGCATCGAAATATTCTATACCAGCTTTTCTTATTTCAAAGTAAGGATCGTTAAGAGCCTTCAACATGGTCTCAATGGTGAGTGGATCGTCTATAGTTGCCATAACCCCTTCCATAGCTTTCAATCGGTGTCGATAGATCAGGTTAGACGAAAACTGTTTAGCATATTCTTCTTTGGTTTTCAAATGGTCAATCGTACCCAACAATTGTGCTTCTTCGTCTACCAGGACTAATTGTGGTAAACCCGTTGTAAATTGAATGGACTGGATCACTTTTGTAATTTCAATTGGGAAAATTTCTTTTTTATCTGAAGACCAAATTGCCACTTTTAAAGGCAATCTATAAACTGGAGTTTGAGTTGTATCCTGAGTCTGGGTGATTTTTAAAGTAGTTTTTCCTTCGGCGTAAGATTGTTCCACCTTTAATTTGGGATGACCTGGAGATAAGAACCACTGGTTAAAAAACCAGTTTAGGTCTTCGCCAGTAACTTCTTCAAAGGCAAGTCTTAGATCATGTATTTCAGCAGATCCATATTCCTTTCTTTTCAGGTAGGTGTTCAGCGATTTGAAAAAAGCTTCATCGCCAACATATTTCCTCAACATGTGCAGAACGCGGCCTCCTTTATTGTAAGAATGTGCGTCAAACATGTCTTCATAGCTTTTCAGTTTATACCTGATAAGTGGTTCCTGCTTTCCTGTTGATTCTGAAAAATAGCCTTCCATTTCTTCCAGTGAGTGTTCGTCAGCAGCATCGGCTCCATATTTATATTCCTGCCACAAGAATTCAGAATAGTTGGCAAAGGACTCATTCAAAGGAAGATTTGGCCAGGATTCTGCTGTTACCAAGTCCCCAAACCAATGGTGAAATAATTCATGGGCAATAATATTGTCCCAATTCTTATCTATCATCTCCCTGCTGGTACATTGCACAGCATCCATCAAAACGGTGGCGCTTGTATTTTCCATGGCCCCAGAAACATAGTCACGAACGACTATTTGAGAGTATTTATTCCAGGGATATTTGTAGTTGAGAAGGTTAGAAAAAAACTCGATCATTTCTGGCGTTCGACCAAAAACTGCTTTAGCATGTGGTCCATAATTAGGTTCCACATAATAATTCACCTCCATGTTTTTCCAGTCGAAATTTTTGCCCTTTGGCATTTCATCTTTTACAAGGCTAAAATCCCCTACAGCCATCATTACCAGGTATGGGGCATGCGGTTTATCATGTTTCCAGAAATCTGTCCTCGTACTATCCTTATTGACCGTACTTTTTATAAGGGCACCGTTTGAAAGGGTTTTGTATTTATTGTTTACAGTCATTGCGATTTCCTGTGTCATTTTCTCATTGGGCGTGTCGATAGTTGGGAACCAGCAAGAGCTTGATTCTATTTCACCCTGAGTCCATATTTGTTTGGGTTTTAAAAGGTCTTTGCCATCTGCATTGATAAAAAACAATCCTTTGTCGGAATTAATAGCAGCATTTCCACCTTTAGGCAATTCATTTGGTTTGGATGTATACTTTATAGCAATTGTATATTCCTCTTCTTTCTTGTAGGTTTTATCTAAATCTATTGTAAGTTTTTTCTTGTCGTAACTATATACCAACGGCTTGTTATCAGGAAGAAGTTTAACATATTCAATATCAAAGCCTTTTGCATCCAGTTCAACTTTATCTTGTGGATAGAACCAGGGTTTTAAAGTCAGGATTGCTTCTCCATACAGGTATTGCTTTTCCCAATCGAAACGAACATCAAGCTTTGTATGAATAAGGTCATTTTTTAAAGTCCTGCTTGGAGAATATGGAGCATTACTGCTCAGAAATTTTTTATTCCCTGTGACCGTAACAGTTTGTAGTTTCTTGCTTGAGGTACAGGAAAAAGCAAATAATGCTACGATAGCACATATACCTATTTTGTTCATCTTTGAGATATCGTTATTCATTTATTATCAAAATTTCCACAAAGCATCATCCTTACTTTTACGCACCAATCCTACGCAATTAAGTGGATAATTTGGGTATGCCTGCTTAAATTTTTTGTATTTCGATTCCTTAAATTCTCTTTCGGAAAACTTCACTTCGTAGGCTATGCCTTTTTCAAATTCCGTTTCCACTACAAAGTCCACTTCGTTTCCATCTGCTGTTCGCCAGAATTTTACATGGTCAGCCAAATAATCCTCGATAAGTCGCTTAATCCGATAATTTATATAGTATACTATCAAAATTATCAGATATTCTCTATTGTGTACTGCTAAAAATATCAGTTACTACTTTTTCTTGGCTTCGTTCCAGTACTTATCCATTTCCTCTAAAGACATATCACTAAGCTTTTTACCATCTTTTGCAGATTGACTTTCAAGGTAGTTAAACCTATGAATAAACTTTTTATTGGTTTGTTCCAGAGCATTTTCAGGATTTATCCCGACAAACCTGGCATAATTAACTAGTGAAAATATTAGGTCGCCAAACTCTGCTTCTGCCTTTTGTGGATCAGTCTCTTCCAGAAACTCCTGCATTTCTTCCTGCACTTTGTCCCAAACCTGTTCTTTTTTATCCCAGTCAAAACCAACGGCCCGTGCTTTCTCCTGGATCCTGATGGCTTTTACCAGCGCGGGCAATGCTTCCGGAACTCCTGCTAAAACAGATTTATTACCTTCCTTAAGTTTAATTTGTTCCCAGTTTCTTTTAACATCCTCCTCTGTTTCTGCCTTTACATCACCATAAATGTGGGGATGTCTCACAATCAGCTTATTGCATAAAGAATCTATTACATCTCCCATATCAAAATCATTGGTTTCTGAAGCAATTTTAGCATAGAAAACAAGGTGGAGCAGGACATCTCCAATTTCCTTTTTCAATTCCTGCATATCTTTTTTGGAGATGGCATCTGCCAATTCATATGTTTCTTCGATGGTCAAAGTGCGTAGGGATTCTATTGTCTGCTTTTTATCCCAGGGACATTTCTCGCGAAGTTCATCCATGATTTTTAACAGTCTATCAAACTGTTCTAAAATATAATTAATGCGGTTCTGGGATATAATAGTTTTGCTCATCCTTATATGCTTTTGAATTGCAAATGGGAAACCTGTATTTAGTAACACTCAACTAACTAAAAAAAATGCTTCCCAACAAGAATTCTTTTATTATACAGCAAATAGTGTTAAAAAAATAAAATAGTGCGTTTAAACATACATTTAAGCATCCTTAAGTAGCTCTATTCGTATATTCCCACAACTGACTACAATGACTACGAAAAAAATATTTATTTTTTTAATTCTCCATTTTATTTTTAGTGGCTCATTTGCCCAGGATAGTTCCTATGTATTTCATCAGCTATCTATCAAAGATGGATTATCTGAGGGAACTGTTCGGGCGATTATTAAGGATAAAAGAGGATTTATGTGGTTTGGCACCGAAGATGGGCTGAATAAATACGATGGCTATAAATTCATTGTCTATAAAACAGATATTTCAGACAGCTTTTCGATATCAAGTAACAATACAAAATGCTTTTACAATGCACCGAATGGCGATTTGTGGATAGGTACCCGTCATGGAGTGAATATTTACGACCATTTAAGTGAGCGATTTTACAATTTTCGCTCTGACAAATTTCCAGTACTCAAATACATAACCGGAGATATCGAATCTATTATAAATGATGAATCGGGAGGCATCTGGGTTCTCACGAGCTCCCACGGTTTATACAAAGTGACTTCACTTGACCAGAGCCCTAAACAGTTTTTGTATCCTGTTTATGAAGGTAATAACCAATTTGTATCCATCACACTCGATAAAGACAATAACTTTTTATTAGGATCGCACAATGGTCTGTTGAAGTTTAATACCCATACTAATCATTTTGAAGATTTAAGGAAGTTGTATGGAAAAGGATATCAAGTGAGAGCAATTCATATTGATGAAGAAAATGTAATTTGGCTTGCAACCATGGAGGGATTGAAAAGGATAGATCAAAAGTCAGGCATGTTAAAAGAGTACAAACATGATCCTTTTGTTAAAAACAGCATCCTGGGAAACAATACTGTCAGATTCCTAGCCAAAAAAAATAAATTACTAATTGCAGTTGATGGTAGCGGAATTGTTCTTTTTGATACTAAAACTGAAATCTTTTCACATATTACTAAAGAATCTGGATCTCAGCTGAACAGCAATAATATTACAGCTCTTTATCAAGACCCAAAAGGAACACTTTGGGCAGGTACTTTTTTAAATGGTATTAATTTCACGAACAGTGGTACAAATTTATTTGTATCCATTCGAAACAATAGCAATCCAACGGAAAGTGTACACAGCGGTGTAGTGAGCAGTTTTTTAAAAGATTCCAAAGGCAATTTTTGGATTTCAACTGATGGAGGTGGATTAAATTACAAAAAAAAGGGCAGTGATAAATTTGTTAATTACGACGGAGTTTATTCTAAATCTATTATAGCATCCCCTTCTGCCCTTGGTTTGTTTGAGAGCAAAGATGGCGATATATGGGTAAGCACTTATGCTGGTGGTGTTTCAAAAATTAGCCCAAACGGAAAAGCTACAATTTTTCGTCACGATCCTACAGATTCAACATCTCTTTGCTGGGATAAAACCAAAGCAATCTGCGAATATCAAAATCAGATTTGGATTTCCAGCCACGGGATGGGTTTAAGTGTTTACAATAAAATTACGAACAAATTTAGGCATTATAAACACAACCCGGCAAATGCCGGAACTCTACCTTCTGATTGGGTTTATTATATTTTAAAAGACAATCAAAATACTCTTTGGTTTGCAACTTTTAAAGGCTTAACAAAATACATTCCTAAAGAAGATAAATTCAAAACTTACAAGTTAAATCTGAATGGCAATAATGTGGACAAGGACTATATTTTTGATATAGTGGAAGATAGTCAAGGAAATTTATGGTTGGGGACAAATGGAGGTGGTTTGGTTCAATTTGACCGTAAAACTGAAATATTAACCACTTATAATACTAATAATGGACTTTCAGATAATGCAGTAAAAAGTATAATAGAAGATAAAAATGGCAATTTATGGTTAGCAACTAATAATGGTATAACAAAATTTAATATTAATACCCGTAAATCCGTATCGTTTAAGATTAATGATGGATTACCTGCTGGATCATTCTTTTACAATTCTAAATTTTTAGATTCTCAAGGAAAGGTTTATTTCGGTATGAACGATGGTTATTTAGTAATTGACCCATTGTTATCAGTTATGGAAGTCGATCACCCAGAGGTTGTACTGACAGGTTTCATGTTATTTAACAGTCCAATCACACCAAGGAGCCAATCTTCTCCACTTAAAATAAATATTTCAGAAGCAAAAGAAATTTCTTTAGATCATAATCAAAATTCTATAAGCTTTGAATTTGCCGCGTTAAATTTTACTATACCCAGGCACAATTACTATGCTTATTACTTAGAAGGATTTGACAAAAGTTGGAACTATTCTGGGAAAGAAAGAATAGCTAAATACACTAATCTAGATCCTGGTCAATATATTTTTAAAGTAAAAGCCTCAAACAATGAGAAAATTTTGGGGAGTAAATTGACCTCTTTTGTAATTATTATAAGTCCGCCATTTTGGGATACATTATGGTTTAAAATATTGATTATCTTATCTTTAGTATCAATATTTGGTGGCTATTTTTACTTCCGTGTCAGAAATATCAGACAACGGAATAAATGGCTTGCTGAACAAGTTGAAATAAGGACATTTGAGCTTATGGAGGTAAACAGAATGCTTGAAATGGAAAAAGATAATGTATTAGAGCAGTCATCTAAAATCCTGGTTCAACAACAGGAACTACTTGAAAAAAAATATGAGCTTGAAAAGAGCAATGAACAACTAACGGAATGGGGGCAATTTCAAAATAAACTTATAGGAATTCTTGGTCATGATATTCGCGGACCACTTCAGAATTTCTCACTTTTGCTCCAGTTACAAGACCAACAATCTGGAGAATGGATAAAGAAAACTTTAAAGGAAACTGCTGATAGCTTGTCTATGTTAGCAACCGATCTTTTGAGCTGGGCAAGTTTACAATCCCAGCAAGGTGCTGTTGAATATGTAAATTTTCAATGGATGGATGTTATTGAAAAGGCTCAAAAGCAACTTAAAGCCAATTATGAAGGAAAACACCTGACATTTTTGATTACAGAAGGAATTGAAAGTAAGGTTAAAGGAGTGCCTCCAATGGTGCTTGCTTGTATTAGAAATATACTATCAAATTCTATCCGCTACTCAGAAATAGGAGGTGTTATAGAAATAGAGACTGGCCAAAATCATAAAGGTTTAGCTTATTTAAGGATTACTGATTTTGGTAAAGGATTTGATGCCGAAAAAGTTAACAAAATGATTCATGGAGATGCATTTAGCGGAGTAAAAGATAGTAGTTTAAAAGAAAGTGCAGGTTTGGGGATGGCTATTTGTCACGACATGATTAAAAGAACCGGAGGACATGTGGAAGCTGCGTCATTACCAGGTTCCGGAGCAACCTTTTTCATTTATTTGCCATTAGCAAATACATTGATAGATGATTTCTCTGAAGCAGATTTGAAAGAAACTACAGAAGTTTTGTCTTATAAGATTGAGAAACTTTCTGGGAGAACCATTTTATTAGTAGAAGATGATGATCAACTCAGGATTAATACAGCCAAATTGTTAGGCCAATATGTTGAAATAAAAGAAGTTCAAAATGCTGAAGAAGCTTTAACATGGCTAGAAGAAAACACTCCAGATATGGCCATTTTGGATGTTTTTATGAAAGGACTTTCCGGTATAGATCTTTGTAGGCAGATAAAAGATTCTGAGAAGACATCCCATGTGGCCTGCACAATAATTTCTGGTGATATGTCTGAAGAAACCCGAACTAAAGCATTTTTGTCAGGTGCAGATGCTTTTATTGCGAAGCCGTTCAATACGAATGACCTCTTAACATATGTAGCTGAATATTTTGAAAATCAATCTTCAATAATGCATAGGTTTTTTCAGGAAGACCTTGCAATAAGCTGTATTACCCAAAATCCTTTAAACCAGCGGTTTTTATCAAGTGTTCTTGAACATGTAACAGATAATTTAAGTTCTGTACATCTCAACGTAGATTTTTTAGCTCAAAATACTGGCCTTAGCAGATCATCTTTCAATAGAAAAATGAGAAGTCTTACAGGATTATCAGCAAATGATTTCATCCTAAACGCACGCATGAGAAAAGCAGTTATGTTGTTGAGCGATAAAAAGCTAAATATTTCTGATGTCGCAGCTAAAACCGGGTTTTTAAATTCTTCCTTTTTTATTTCAGCTTTTAAAAAACACTTTGGATACAACCCTAATGACTTACATAAAAATCCCTTGGTAGTTTAATATCAAAAACATTAAGCTTTTTTTTAGAACCTGCCAATTCTTCCTTAAAGTAGGTTAATGCGTGGTTTGGGTCTACAGTTTAATCCTTTCTTTGTATGGCAATATCAACTTGGTAATCCCACCGAAAAAGTGTACTTTTACCTGATATAAATTGATTTTAATGAGCGATATTACAGATCAGGTAAAAAGTTACTCAGCAGATAGTATCCAGGTTTTAGAGGGCCTTGAAGCAGTAAGAAAAAGGCCCGCCATGTATATTGGCGATATTGGAGTAAAGGGTTTACACCATCTTGTTTGGGAAGTTGTAGATAATTCAATCGATGAGGCCATGGGTGGGCATTGCGATACCATTCATGTGACAATAAATGAAAATAACTCAGTTACAGTAGAAGATAACGGAAGGGGAATCCCAACCGATATGCACCAGAAAGAAGGCCGTTCAGCTCTGGAAGTTGTATTAACAGTTCTTCACGCAGGAGGTAAATTTGATAAAGATTCTTACAAAGTTTCAGGTGGTTTGCATGGGGTAGGTGTATCTTGTGTAAATGCACTTTCATCAGCTTTAAAAGTAAATGTTTACCGTGAGGGTCAGATATGGGAACAGGAGTATTCTAAAGGTGCTCCACTTTATCCGGTAAAAATTGTAGGTCAGGCCGACAGGCGGGGTACAACTGTTACTTTCCTTCCTGATGACACTATTTTTACAGAATCTGTATATAAATATGATACAGTTGCTGCACGATTACGTGAGCTGTCCTTTTTGAATAAAGGAATTAAGTTAACTCTTAAAGATCTCAGAGAAAAAGACAACAATGGAATTCCAAGGCACGAAGAGTTTCTTTCTTTTGGAGGATTAAGGGAATTTGTAAATTACCTGGACGATACCAAGGAAGTATTAATTCCAACCCCGCTTTACATCGAAAATGACAAGCCACCAATTCCTGTTGAAGTAGCCATCAGCTACAATACCTCTTACCAGGAAAATGTCGTTTCATACGTAAACAACATTAATACCCACGAAGGAGGAACACACGTGGCAGGTTTTAGAAGGGCTTTAACAAGAACCCTTAAAACCTATGCAGACAAATCAGGACTTTTGGAAAAAGCAAAAGTAGAAATAACCGGTGATGACTTTCGTGAAGGACTAACTGCAGTTATTTCAGTTAAAGTACAGGAACCACAATTTGAAGGACAGACCAAAACGAAGTTGGGAAACAACGACGTAATGGGTGCTGTAGATATAGCGGTTGGAGAAATGCTTCAGCTTTACCTGGAAGAAAACCCAAGGGAAGCCAAACTTATAGTTGGAAAAGTAATACTTGCAGCCCAGGCACGTCAGGCTGCTAAAAAAGCCCGTGAAATGGTACAGCGTAAAAGCGTACTATCTGGTTCTGGTTTACCTGGAAAACTGGCCGACTGTTCAGAAAGCGACCCTAAACTTTGTGAAATCTATCTTGTGGAGGGAGATTCAGCAGGTGGTTCTGCCAAGCAAGGTAGAAGCAGGCAATTTCAGGCAATTTTACCTTTGAGAGGAAAAATCTTAAACGTAGAAAAAGCACAGGAACATAAAATCTACGAAAACGAAGAGATCCGGAATATGATCACCGCACTAGGTGTTCGATTTGGCCGGGACGATGATGACCGTGCTTTGAACATTGAGAAACTTCGTTATCACAAAATCATCATCATGACCGATGCTGATATTGACGGTAGCCACATCCGTACTTTGATCCTGACTTTCTTCTATCGATACATGAAAGACCTGATCGACAAAGGATATATTTATATTGCCCAACCACCTCTTTACCTGGTAAAAAAAGGAAAACAGCAGATTTACTGCTGGACAGAGCAGCAAAGAGAAGTAGCTGTAAAAGAACTTGCCAAAGATGGTAAAGAAGACAGTGTTGGAATTCAGCGTTACAAAGGTTTGGGAGAAATGAACCCTGAACAGCTTTGGGAAACAACAATGAACCCTGATACTAGAACATTAAAATTGGTGACCATTGAATCCAGCGCAGAAGCTGATCATTTGTTCTCTATGCTAATGGGTGATGAAGTTCCTCCACGCAGGGACTTTATTGAGAAAAATGCTAAATACGCAAACATCGACGTTTAAAATATTCTATTGAAAAAAACTGCCCTTTTTTGGGTTTTCATTTGGGTTTTGAATACTGGCTTTGCCCAGAATTCAAAACCTAATGTCGTTTATATTATGGATCCAATGTGTAGCTGGTGCTATACATTCAATCCTATCATGGAAAAGCTTCATGCCAAGTATAAACACAAAGTTGATTTTACGGTAGTTACAGGTGGAATGATTGTGGGTGCTAAAGTCAGGACCATTTCTGAAATAGCAGAATACATCATAGCCGGACACATGGACATGCAAAACATGACTGGTGTCACTTTCGGCAAACCTTATTTTGACCTTGTAAATGAAGGAGCTACAATCTTAAGTTCAGAAAGGCCAAGTCGTGCAATTGTGGCATTCAGAACACAAAATTCAGAAAAGGCCATCGATTTCAGCCATGATCTACAAAGATTGTTTTTTCAGGAAGGCTTTAATCTGAACGAAGATTCAACTTATTTGAAAATGGCCCAGAAATTTGATCTTAACGGAAAGGATTTCCTGCTGAGAATGGAGTCTGACTCTGTGAAGACCTCGACACTTCAGGATTTTAAAAAAGTTGAAGATGCAGGAATTTCAGGTTTTCCAACACTTCTCATGCGCATAAATGGCAAAGTAATCCTTATCACAGAAGGATTTGAGCAGTTTGACAAGCTCGAAAAAAAAATAGAAAAGATCTTAAAGCAACATAACGGATAGTTTATCCGATGGCCCAGTGCCAAATCCCATGAGTACAGAAAATACAGAACTGATCTCTGACGATCAGGAAGAAAAAGGTGATGAACTCTTTGAACATTTCCGCTTTGTAGCCGATAAAGGTCAAAGTGCAATTCGTTTAGATAAGTTTTTAATGGACCGGATCCAGAATTCTACCAGGTCCAGGATACAGGCAGCGATTGAAGCAGGCTCAGTTCAACTGAATGATGCCAATACCAAGAACAGCTATAAAATAAAACCAGGTGATATTGTTACAGTCTTACTTAGCCAACCACCGAGAGAAGATGTAGTTACCCCGGAAAACATCCCTCTTGATATTATTTATGAAGACGATGAACTGCTGGTGGTTAATAAAGCTGCCGGAATGGTTGTTCACCCGGCTTATGGAAATTATACTGGAACACTTGTTAATGCATTAGCTTACCATTTTCAAAACTTACCCACAGGTAGAAATGGAACCGGTAGGCCTGGACTTGTTCATAGAATTGACAAAGATACTTCAGGCTTGCTGGTGATTGCCAAAACAGAATTTGCCATGGCATTCCTTGCGAAACAATTCTATGACCACTCAATTGAGCGAACTTATATAGCCTTGGTTTGGGGCCAACCCGAACCATTGAATGGAACTATCAATTGCAATCTGGACAGGAGCGACAGGGACAGACGGATTGTAGATCCTTTCCCTGATGGAGCCCGCGGAAAAGAAGCTGTTACCCACTACAAAACATTGAAGCCAATGTATTATGTTTCTAAAGTGCAATGTAACTTAGAAACGGGCAGGACCCATCAGATAAGGGCGCACATGAAATACCTTGGTCATCCTTTATTCAATGACAGTACTTATGGAGGTAGCAGGATTGTGAAAGGAACAACTTTTGCAAGATATGCACAGTTTGTAGAGAATTGCTTTAAACTATTGCCAAGACAAGCACTCCATGCTAAAACACTGGGATTTATTCATCCGGGAACAAAAGAATTTATGCAGTTTGATATCCCTTTGCCAGCAGAGTTTGATTTGCTGATCGATAAATGGGAAAAATATATTGATGCGAACGGGTAAGAATTTTGTAGCCTGTTACAACAAGTACAAATTTTTTTAGAATAACAACTAATACAAAATTTTATATAAACCAATAAAAAAGGCACTCTCAGAGAGAGCGCCTTTTTATTCAAAATACCTTAGTTTGCTTATACTTATTTACTCTTTGTTCTTGGTTGAAATTGTTGTTTATAATTTCCGTTATTAGAAACAGTATTAACTGGTTGGCTACAAGGAGCTGCTACAACCCTGTACTTTTTTATCTTCGATTTTGTAGGGCTCATGGTTTTGTAATTCGGGTCCATGGTCAGGCTGTTCGATTCCTTTTGATCTTCCTCTCTTATTTCTTCAAGATATACAACAGGTTTACTATCCTGAATTTCTTTTGCTCTTGCAGCCTTATTAGGATGTTTATAATTGTGAACTGAGTAACTCGGATCATTTTGAGTAGATTGAGAATAGGATTGGTAAGATAGCCAGGTCAGGCATACCAGTACCAGGAACATCAGCTTTTTCATGGTGTTAATTGTTTTATTTTGTAATACAATTTACGCCCTTATAGCTTCGGCATTTATCCTACCTTATACTGAGAAATTTCTTCCAAAAATACATAGTGTTTCTAAGTATTTATACTGATGCTATAACAAGCCCATTGTTATAGCCTTTTTGATTAATTCTGCAGCATTACTCACCTGAAGTTTTTTTAGCATATTCAATCTGTGTGTTTCTACAGTTCTCATGCTTATGTCAAGCTTATCAGCAATCATTTTGTTGCTTAAACCATCGGCCACAAGTTTTAAAACCTCCAGTTCTCTGGCCGATATGTTCATTTCTGAATTCATTTTTAGTACCGGTGGCCGTGAAAGGTTTTCCATCATAATGGATGATACTTCCGAATTATAGTATTTTCCGCCCGCTGCCACTGTCCGGATTGCTATTTCGAGTTCCTTTTCGTCAATATTCTTTAACAAATAGCCTTTTGCGCCATTTTGCATGGCCTTAAGTATATAATCTGGTTCTTCATGCATAGAAAGCACAATTACCTTTGTAGCGGGATTTACTGACAGCATAAGTTTAATGGCATCCAGCCCATTAATTTTAGGCATTGAAATGTCAATCAGAACAACATCAGGCATCATTGTCTCCAGTAGTTCAATAAGCTTTTCGCCATCTTTTGCCTCGCCTTCTACATGAAAATCAGCAATGTTTGATAATAACGCTTTTAAACCGTCCCTGATTATTTTATGATCATCAGCAATGACCAATGTAATTTTATTCAGCATTTTCTGATAATTTTAGAGGAATAGTTACGGAGATTACAGTACCAGGATTTGCGTTAGTAATCCTAAAGGTTCCACCAATCAATTTTGCCCTTTCTTCCATATTTCCTAAGCCGCTGCCCGATTTTGGACTGGCCGGAAGCCCTATGCCATCATCCTGAATCAGCAAATTTATTATATCACTGCCCTGGTCTATTTTCAAAATAACTTTTGTTGCTTTAGCGTGTTTCAAAATATTGTTAAGGGATTCCTGTATAATCCTGAATAAGGTCAATGAAATTTCAAAAGCAATAGAACTAGCTGAGTTTGAAGAATTGTAACTATAATTAATAGTTAAATCAGAATCCTTTTCAACATTAGATACTATGTTGCTAACCGCTGAATCCAAACCAAAATCTACCAGGGAATTAGGCATAAGGTTATTTGTTATTCTCCTTGTTTCGTTAATGGTTTCCGAAACCATTTCTTTTAGTTCCTGTCTTTGTCCTTCAGGAATATCTATCACAGCTATCTTTAATTTTATACCGGTAAGCCATTGGCCAAGACCGTCATGAAGGTCCATTGCAATACGCCTGCGTTCGTTTTCCTGGCCTTCCAACAATGATAGTGCTTTCTGTCTTCTCAATAATTTTTCTTTGTTCCTATAATCTTTCAGCTGATCTCTCATGTTCAAAAGACTTGTGCTTAGCTCATCTTTCTCACCAAGTGGTGTGAAAGAGGCTTCTAAATTACCAGAGCCTATTTCGGAGGCGAAACTTGAAATTTTCTCGAAAGACTCTATTAATTTATTTTGAGCCATTTTCATTTTACTTTCTTCATTCTGAAAGAATGGTGGAAGAATTTTAGATGGAATAATGCCAATAGAAAGATCTAGCATTTTGCCTGACACCTCTCTTATTGGACCTACAATGATCCGGCCTAAATAAATCGCAACAAGAAATGCTGCTATGATAATTAATAAACTTACTCCTATTAGTATATCCCTTAATTTATAAACAGGCTCCATTGCCTCCGATTCATCAATTTCAGAGATAATTGCCCATTTTATGTTTTCATGGAAAATCGGAGCAAAAGCACTAAGAACTTTTTGATTTCTATAATCTGATATTAAATCTGTACCTGTTCTGTTTTGAAACGCATTTATAACAGACACAGTGTTTGCCAAAATACTGTAAGGAGGCGTTTTGGAGGAAAACCTGGATTTAGTTATCATTCTCCTGTCTAAACCTACCAGGTAAGATTCCCCGGTATTACCCATTCCTGTATTTTCAAATAATAACTTTTCAAGATACTCTGTACTGGAAATAAGTTTTAAGTTATATTTCTTATCATCGACCTTAAATTCTCTTGAAAAAGTATAGAGATTTTCTTTTGTAACATCATAAAGGCTATCCAAAATTAATCCCTTTTGGTCCGTTAATTGAATATCAATATGGCCGTACAGTTGACAAAAATCTCTTAAAAAATCTTTGTGCCTTTTGAATTCCTTTTCTGTCAGGGTTTCATTTCGACTGCCTTTTGTTAAGATCTTATTAATAAAATTGCCAATAAACTTTTCATCATCGTTCAACCTTTTCTCTACTGAATTCTTTTTAAGGATATTCACAGATTTAAGCTGGGCACAGGTACGTTGCATCAATGCATCTTTCTGATTGAAAAACACTAATACTCCAAATATTAAAAGGCTAAGAGCAGAAACCAGGAAAATGGAAAAAAATAGTTTATATAAAATGCTAAGTCTTCTCATTAATATGGGCTTGTATAATTTAATGGTTTTTCGGAATGAAATTAACAATTGTATTCGGCTAAAAATAATATTTAAATTAGGAGTAAACTATCGAAAAACAAAAAGGCCATCTTACGAAAGCCTTTTGTTACCCATATTTAAAGTGTATTTACATTCCGAACTGGTGGTGATAATAGTGTTGATATGCCGCACTGGAATTTAAGGCTACAACTACTATTTCTAAAGCTCCAATTATAAAAAGTGTTAAGTAAAAGATATGGAAGCCAAATAACCAGGGTAAGGCTATCGAAATATGCCCGCAATTCCATCCAGGATTAAATGGGTTTTCATTGAGATCGCATTTGCAATCCCTAATTCATAATTTGTAATCAGGCTATAAAGGAGTGTACCTGCTTTCAACAATAAAGGTAATTAAGACTCTATGCTCCCTCTGTAAGACCCGAATAACCATGGTGAAGCCATTAGCATCGCGGCGTCCACTAAGTAATCCATTACTCTGTGGATATTGGGTTTATAAAGTTCATAACTTTATTGATATTAGTTAATATATTTTCTCAAAATACATTCCATAAAATGTCATTTTTCCAACAACATATGTATTTAAAATGCTTCTGTTCAGAGAGGAATAAA
>JACMRH010000349.1 GCA_014376535.1 Cytophagales bacterium
AAAAAGCTATTTTGTTCCTTATAATTCTTTTTACTTGATAACTTGCGTTTTTCTTGCTGCTATAATTTCTATTACATATTGGAATTACAGTTTTAATGAAAATCAAATTTTTAATATAGTTTTCAAAAATATGGCTTCTATCGCTCTTGTAGGAATATTATTTTTGTTTGGAAAGAAAATAAAAGCCCTTTAGACATAATAAGTATCCTTGATTCATTATTTATTTGTTTCGTCCTGAAATAAGTTGACACAAACGGTGTTAGCTTAAGATGGAAGAAAAAGTTAATAGTAATAAAAGAAGACTCAATGAGATTACAGTTTATCCTTCAAATTACAGATAGTGGATGAGGTTGAAAAAGGGCAGCTAACATAAGCAAGTTACGTTACGGTATTTAAAGTAGAAGTACTGTATTGATTTGGTTGAGAAAACATGGTAGATCGGTTTGGAAAGAATCCGAAGCTATGAGAAAGGATATCCCGAGTAAAAAGATAAAGGAACTTGAAAGAAAGTTACAACGTCACCAGGATGAGAAAGAGGTCTTAAACCGTACAATTGATATTGAGGATAGTACTCTTGGAACTGATATCAGAAAAAAAGTATTGAGCCTGTTGTTAAAAGCTACATCCGATCAGGCTCAGGAAAGCAACGAATAACCGTTGAATTTGTAGCTAACTCACTTGGATACAGCCTTCAATACTTTTACAAGCATTGTAATCAAAAGGAACTTAATGACAGGATCGAATTAGAAGTCAAAAGGTTATTGGATCAGGAACGAAAAATACTTCCCAGGTTGGAAGGGCGAAAATTTCATCACTTGATTAAAGATAAGTTAGAGACCAGAGAGATCAAAATGGGGAGGGATAAGTTATTTTATCTGCTTCAAAAGTATGATGTGCTTATTTCTCCCCATGTTAGGTAAATTCAAACAACTATGTTTAAGCATTGGCTTAGAAAGTATCCTAATATAGTAAAGGACATATTTGTTAACAGACCTGACCAAATATGGGTGAATGATATAGCTAGTGTTTTGATTACTTATGGTGGGCATCGTAAGTAAAATACAATCTTTAATTTTGAAGTGGATAGGCTCGAGATAAAATATAAGATTGTGACCCTCCCCTTTTTTAGGACAGCTTTAAGAGCAAATTAAAATTAAAATATTCCAAATTACCTTATTACTACTTATGACTTTAAACCATTTGTGGAATATGGTAAACTTGACATGGCACATTTTTATAGAAGGTAAAATCAAACACTAAAGAATGAGCAAGGCATTAAACAAACTCAAAGAATTTTGGGCACTTTTAAAAGAAACATATAAAAACTGGAATGAACGTGACCCATTTAATAAAAGTATTGTAATTGCCTGGTATACAATATTCTCCCTTCCCGGATTACTTGTAGTAATTATAAATGCAGCAGGTTTTTTCTACGGTTCAGCTGCTGTTACAAAGAAAATAATTGATCAGATACAAGGGATGATTGGAGGTGATACAGCCAAAGATATTGAAGCCATGATTGCGACTGCCAGCAGCAATAAAGGGACCGTTATTTCTTCCATGCTCGGGATAGCATCGATGATATTTGGCGCTACCGGAGTTTTTTATCAATTGCAAAAAATACTGAATGAAATGTGGGGAGTGCGGCCAAAACCTAAACAAGCCATTTTAAAAATGATCAAGGACCGGGTATTTTCATTTGGATTAATCTTGGTAATTGGTTTTTTACTTTTGGTTTCACTGATTCTTTCTGCAGGGATGAGTGCATTAAGTACCTGGGTAACCACTCATATTTCAGAATCGTTGCTCTTTTTATTCGGAATATTGGATATAGTAATTTCTATTGGAGTTATAACAGTCTTGTTTGGTGCACTTTATAAGTTTCTTCCAGATGCCAAAGTTAGATGGAGAGATGTTTGGGTAGGTTCTTTTCTAACTTCTGTTTTGTTTGTAATTGCAAAGTTTGCATTGGGTATTTATTTCGGAAAGAGCGATCCAGGTTCTACTTACGGTGCAGCAGGAACCATTATATTGATCATGCTTTGGGTATCTTACACAGGGTTAATTCTTTTATTCGGTGCAGAATTCACCCAGGTTTATGCAGATAAATATGGTACGAAAGTAATGCCAACCAAAGGAGCTGAATTTATTGATGCCCGGAAAACGGAAGAAACAAGAATAGACAGAAAAGAAAATATAAATGCAGAAGGGGCTGATATAGTTAAAAAGGAAAAGAATGACAAAAAAGAAACCTTAAAAATGTAGTACAGGTTTAAGATAGTTTTATTTCTTTAAGCACTACCTCATTATGATGATGAATATTATTTAAATGTTTCCGGATTTTTACCAGATGCTGTTGAATTTTTACCTGATGGTGAAAGTGAGCCTCAATTTTCTTTTCCATAGTTCCTTATTTGAGATACTTTTCATTGAAAAAAGTATGCCAAAAAAAGAGCACTTCATATTGTTGAAGTGCCCTTAAGGAAATTTATTTCTATTTTGAAACTACAAACTTATTTACTATCAGGTTGTTAGAACCTTCAATGGCTATCTGAATATTGTAAATTCCATTGGCAAGTGGTTCTGCATTGAAACTGGCTTTATTTCCAAACAAATTGATTTTAGGATTTACAGCTTTGCCATTATTATCCAGAATAGAGATACTTTTTATAACCTGACCTTCCGGTATGGCTACATTTGTCATTTCTCTACCAGGATTTGGATAAATTACAACATTTGAGGTACTTTTTTCAATCTCCTCAATTTTCTCGGTCCTTTGATTTGAAACTGTTCCGTAAGTCTTTACATATATAGGATCTTCAGTCACATTTATAGAAACGGTTCCGTTTACAACAGTTGCTGGTATAGATTTTCCTGTTAAAGATCCAACCTGTGGGATGATGATTTCTGCTTTCGTTCCTTTTACATTAAGCTTATAACCATTTGTAATTGTTCCGTTTGATGTTCCGTTCCAGATACAATAAATAGTGGTGTCAGATATAGAAGGTTTTTCAAATTGAGCAAGGTGTGTCGTTCCACTTACTGTTTTCTGTGTTAGCCTGTATTTGCCCGCAAC
This sequence comes from Cytophagales bacterium, assembly GCA_014376535.1. Lineage (GTDB taxonomy): Bacteria > Bacteroidota > Bacteroidia > Cytophagales > UBA9547 > UBA9547. The sequence goes on from JACMRH010000349.1 coordinate 3,077, forward strand.
TTTATTAAGAGTGCTTAACCAATAATATGCTTTGCGTTTCTGCGGGGTTCCGGGAGAAACAAAACTG
>JACMRH010000350.1 GCA_014376535.1 Cytophagales bacterium
AAAATATCGCTCTTGTGGAGTACAGTGTTTAAAGAAGCATCGAAAGATAAATTAGACATCCTTCGCATTACTTCTAACTCTTCTTCTTTGCTCAAGTAGCTGACAAAAAGTTTCATCATAAACCTGTCTACCTGGGCTTCGGGTAGGGGATATGTACCTTCTTGTTCTACAGGGTTTTGCGTTGCAAGTACAAGAAAAGGTTTATCAAGTTTATAAGTTGTTTCACCAATTGTCACCTGTTTTTCCTGCATCGATTCTAAAAGTGCAGACTGAACTTTGGCAGGGGAACGGTTTACCTCATCTGCTAAAATAATATTGGCAAAAATAGGTCCCTTTTTTACCTCGAAAACCCCTTCACGTTGGTTGTAGATCATAGTACCAAGCAAATCGGCAGGAAGAAGGTCTGGTGTAAACTGTATCCGGTGAAAATCCAGGTCTAAAACTTTTGATAAAGTGTTAATAGTTAATGTTTTGGCTAGTCCTGGAACTCCTTCTAAAAGTATATGTCCGTTAGTGAAAAGACCTATTAAAAGCCTGTTGATCATGTAGCTTTGACCAACTACAACTTTCCCAACTTCTGTTAAAACCTGTTTAATTTTATCCTGGTGAAATTTTATTTTGTCTATTTCAGCTAATTCTATCGAATCCATTTAATGAAAATTTAAGCCTGCAAATTTAATAAATCTTTTTAGCAACAAGCTTTTCCTTTGGGCAGATCGCAATTGATTTTCTTTTTCTGATAAAAAGAAGCCATTTTTGCGGTCTTAAAATCGACAAATTGCCAAAAGATGAAATTAAGGACATGTCTTTTCTGGATCACCTGGAAGAGTTAAGGGGAAACCTGATAAGATCTATTATTGCAATTGTTGTATTGTCTATTGTCGCATTTGCCACAACCGATTATTGGTTTGCCGCCATCATTTTAGGACCATCTAAAACAGATTTTTTATCCTATCAAGCTTTGTGCTGGCTTGAACAAAAATACTCTATTTCTGGATTGTGCATAAATAAGCTTGATTTTGTGCTACAAAGCAGACAAATGGCCGGTCAGTTTGTAATGCACATTACCTCATCTCTGGTTGCGGGCCTGGTTGTTGCTTTCCCTTATGTATTTTATGAGTTATGGAAATTTATTAAACCAGGTTTATATCCAAATGAGCAGTCTTCTACAGGCGGAATAGTCTGGTACGTAACAATACTCTTTATAATAGGTGTAAGCTTTGGATATTTTGTTGTATCGCCTTTGTCAATCAATTTTTTGGCCAATTATAAACTTGACGAAAGTATAACCAACCAGTTTGATGTCACTTCTTATGTTTCGACTTTAATATTTCTTGTACTCGGATGCGGATTAATGTTTCAATTGCCTTTGATAATCCTTTTACTTGCAAAAGCTGGTATGGTATCTGCCTTATTTTTAAGGTCTTATAGAAAACATGCATTTGTCGTGATTTTAATTGTAGCGGCATTTATTACCCCTTCACCTGATATTTTGAGCCAATTGTTACTGGCATTACCGATGTATTTGCTGTTTGAGTTAAGTATTATTCTGGCAAGTAGAGAAGAGAAAAGAAATATGGCTTAGTTTTATTGCTAGTTTTGAAAAATTAAGAATTTATGAAAAAATCGTTTATAGTAATTATCGTTTTGTTATCACTTGTAAAAGGAGTTAATGCCGGCGACAAACTGAAGCTTGGAATTAAAGTAAACCCGGTTATTTCTTTTGCGGCAGTTAAAGACAAAGACAGCAAGGATGGTTTTAGTTACAATGGAGAAGGTTCAGCTTTGAGATTTATTGTAGGACCATATATAGACTATATGATCAACGACAATGTATTTTTTAGTTTTGGCCTATGGTATTCGCCAAGGACAATAAAAATGTCAGTTAAGACAACAGATGCTTTAGGATTCAGTCATACTGGTAATTCTCAGTATAATCTGCAGTACTTAATGGTGCCTTTATATTTCAAATTCTATACAAATGAAATTTCTGAAGGTATGAAGCTGTATTTTACATTGGGTGGTACCGCGGATTTCAAAATTGCCGAAAAAAATGTTGGTGATAAGGATGAAGTAGGTTTAAAAGACCTTGCTTCAAATGAAGGCAAGCAATTATTCTCTTTCATTGATGGAGGATTATTAATAGGTGCTGGAGTAGAGTTTAAATTAGGTACTATCACAACTTTATATGGCGGTCTTAGCTATAACCGGGGCCTTACCAATATTGTAAATCCACTCATTAGCAATAATGGAAATAAACCTTATCAGCACGTAGCCATTAAAAACAATTTAATCGGTATAGACCTTGGTGTAAAGTTTTAGTGTAAAAGAGAAAAAATATGTTTTTAAACTTTCTGAAAAGGAACACTGCCAGTATCCTTGTTGTTCTAGCTTTTTTAATTATCACAATCGCATTTTTAAGCCCGATATTCTTTGAAAAAAAGACTATTGTAGCCGGTGATATTATGCAGGGTGTTGGTAGTACCCATGAATTAGTAGAATACGAGAAGCAAACTGGCAAACAGTCTTTATGGACGAATTCACTTTTTAGTGGAATGCCGTCTATCATGATCCATACCAGGTATCCTGGGAATCTGATAGCCTATGTAAACAACTTCATATCGCTAAAATTGCCTCGTGTGGCAGACATGATATTTCTAAGTCTTGTAGGATTTTATATCCTGCTTACAGTTTATGGTGTTCGGCCTGTCTTGGCAGCAGCAGGAGCTTTTGCATTTGCTTTTTCAACCTATACTATTGTTTCCATTGAAGCCGGGCATTATTCGAAAGTAACCGCCATGGCTTTTATGCCTGTGGTGATCGCCGGAGTTGTTTTGGCATATAGGAAAAACATCGGATGGGGCTGTTTGCTAATGGCAGTTGGTCTGGCACTCAATTTGATTTCCAACCACGTTCAGGTAACATTTTACACCTTTTTAGCAGTGGCAATTTTTGTAATCTCGGAAGCGATTTACAGTTTTAAGCAGAAAGAGGTCAGAAGATTTTTTATTGCATCGGCTGGTTTAGCGGTCGCAGCTATTATAGCAGTAGGTACTCATGCCGGTTATTTAATGTCTGTTGCAGAATATGGAGCCTATTCTATCCGAGGAAAATCGGAATTAAAACCTAAAGATGGTTCTGTTGTTTCAGATGGACTCGACAAAGATTATGCTTTTGACTGGAGTTACACACCTGCAGAAACCATGACTCTTTTAATACCCCGTTTTTATGGAGGGTCCAGTAACGAAAATTTAGGCAAAGGTTCTGAAACCTATAAAACACTCACATCAAAGGGAGTACCTGCACAAAGTGCCTTGGATTTTACAAAATCACTTCCCACTTATTGGGGCCAGCTGCCATTTACATCCGGGCCTTTATATATTGGGTCTATCATTATCTTCCTGTTTGTTTTGGGCTTGTTGATAATGGATGGAAGAACCAAATATTGGTTATTGGGTGTCACAATTCTTTCATTGTTCCTTACATGGGGTAAAAATTTCGATGTATTTAATTATTTTTTGTTTGATCATGTACCCATGTTCAATAAATTCCGGGCGGTTATGATGGCCATAATTATTGCCCAGTTTTCAATGCCTGTATTAGCATTGGTTACATTAGAGCGTATACTTAGGTTAAACGAGAACAAGGAAGATTTAAAAAAGAAACTTTTTATTGCATTGGGTATTACTGCCGGTGTTTGTGCCATAGTTTTTGTTATAGCTGGTACTTTTGATTTTACCAGTCCGGGAGATGTTAAAATGCTGGAAAGTTTTAAAACCATGACAGGCGATGCAGGATTCGCGCAACAAATCATGGATTCGATCTTATCAGACAGAGAAGGCCTGATGAGAGGTGATGCACTTCGGTCCATGATGTTTATATTATTATCAGGGGGGCTTATCTATCTTTTTATTACCAATAAAATCAAAGAAACCATCGTTGTAGCCGGAATAGCCCTATTAATCTTTGTTGATTTATGGGCATTGGATAAAAACTACCTGAACGCATCCAATTTTCAAAAGAAAGTAAATGACAGTTACTTTGGAATGAGTCTTGCAGATGAATCTATTAAAAGGGATACTGCATTAAACTACAGAGTTTTGAATCTTTCCGGAAATCCTTTTGTGGAAAATAAAACGTCTTATCACCATCATTCTATTGGTGGAAACAATCCGGCCAAACTTCGCCGTTACCAGGATTTGATTGAAAGACATTTGAGCACCAACAATGAAAAGGTTTTGAATATGCTCAATGCAAAATATGCCATTATCTCTCCTGAACAGCCACCACAATTAATTCCGGGTGCTTTAGGAAATGCCTGGTTTGTGAGCGAGATCAAAAAAGTTAACTCGCCGGATGAAGAAATTGATGCTTTAGGGAAATTTGAGCCTGGATTAACTGCGGTTGTTGACATCAGCAAGTTTAAAATAACAAAGGATAAGTTTGATACATCCCTGGCCTCTATTTCTTTGAAAGAAATGAAGCCGGATTATTTAAAATATGTAAGTAATTCATCTGCCGAAAAGCTAGCTGTTTTTTCTGAAATATATTATCCTGTTGGTTGGACGGCTACCATAGATGGAAAGCCTGCGGACATCATTCGGGCAAATTATGTGTTAAGGGCAATGTATATTCCTGCCGGAACACATACTATTGAAATGAAATTTGATATTCCCAGTTACCATACCGGAAACAGCATTAGCCTTATTTGTTCTATTCTACTTTTAGGCGGAGCATTTGGAATTGTTGTGTACGAATTTAGAAAAAGTAAGAAAAGTTAATGACCAATCAAGAGTTAATAGTATCGGAGTTAAGGACTGCCTCAGATGTTTTAGAGAATTTTCTTAATGAAGCTGAGAACATATCCAAAATAGAACAAGCAGCCATTTGGATGGCTGATTCTGTAAAAGAAGGAGGAAAGATTATTTCCTGCGGAAATGGTGGTTCTTCTTGCGACGCCATGCATTTTGCAGAGGAGTTAACAGGTAAATACCGTGAAGACAGAAAAGCAATACCTGCTATAGCTATCTCAGATCCTGGCTATTTGACCTGTGTAAGTAACGATTATGGCTATGATTTCGCATTTTCCAGGTATTTAGAAGCACTTGGAAATAAAGGGGATATATTATTTATGCTTACCTCAAGCGGAAACTCAGGGAACTTGCTTAGAGCTGCCAATGTAGCCCGTATAAAAGGGATGAAAGTAATCGCCTTAACCGGTAAAAACGGAGGCAAACTGGCTGACAATTGTGATCTCGAAATCCGTGTACCCCATTTCGGCTATGCTGACAGGATTCAAGAAGTGCACATCAAAATAATACATATCCTGATTTTATTACTGGAAAAAGCATTGGTACCGGTTAAATAAGATTAACTGGTTCATTTTGTAATTTAAAGTAGTGTATTGATAACCACATTTTATAGGCAGGATCTAAAAATTCTGTATTTACTCCTGTAAAATCAAGGATTTCTTTACTGATCAATGCATTTTTGATTCTCAGCACATTTGCGGATGTTCCTAACCTGTAAATTGAAAGTGTTTCTTTTGAACTTAACTGTTCAACTTTTTTTAATACAGCATGTAAATAATTTATTTGCGTTGTGGTTAGCGAATCTGTAATATTTTGAAATAGGAGGCTTAATTGCATAATTAACTGATTATGTGCTTCCAGTACTTCACTTCTACCACAATTTTTTAAACATCTAAGCCACGAAAGTTGAGCGAGTTGCTGTACGTAATAAGGATGATATTCAACCAGCTTAGCCATAAATCCTGCATCTTCCGGTGAAATACTTTTTCCAGTATCTTTAAACCGTGAAGTGATAAATTCTATCCAGTGTTCTTCACTTATTTTTTCAAGGAAAAATAAGTCTCCGAATTTATAAAATGGCATAGAAGACGAAGTAAAGACTTCCAGCATCATATGTCTTTTACTTCCGTAAAGACAATAAATAACATTCGAATGCTTTTGCCAGTTTGCCCGGAGCTGTTTCTGAAAGGCAAGAGGATTTTCAAATTCAGAAATATTCTGAAACTCATCGATACAGATTACTATTTTTATTTTCTTTTCAATCGCTAACTTTTCAGCTATGTTAATGATCTGTTCTGGTTGTTTTTTGACTTCTTTCCAGTCCAGCCCGAGTGAAAATTCGGAAATTGAGTCAGGAGTATAAGTTATTTTAGGGATAAATTGTGAAATTAATTTTTTGGTGTAATTAACCCTTTCTTCCCATTTGGCTGATGACACTTTAATAACTTCCTGAGCAAGTACCTGATAAAACTCCTCTTCTTTTCTTATATTATACAAGTCTATAAAGCAAAACCGTAGATTTTTGTCTTCCTTAACAGCTTCCTCTGCACTTTTTTTAACCAATGAAGATTTTCCCCATCTTCTGGGAGAAATCAGAATAGTGTTATTACCAGAAAGAAAATTATTTACCAATCTTAAAATATCTGCTTTACGGTTGGTAAACTCCATTCCGGATGCAATCTTGCCAAATGTAAAAGGAGTATTCATAATATTACACAAATGTAAGTTACAAAAATGTAACTTACAAACTTATAAGTTAAAACATCATTGACTCTTTAACTTCAATTCATTAATTATTTCAATTGTTATTGTTTTAATGTTCTATTTTTGTTCAAATTTTCAAACTGATTTTTTAACATGCAAGCCAAAACCTACGGCAGTGCTTTACAAGGTGTAAATGCTTTGCTGATTACAATAGAAATTGACGTAGGACAGGGAACAAATTTTTTTATGGTAGGGTTGCCAGACAGCGCCGTAAAAGAAAGTGAACAAAGAGTAGAAGCTGCTATTAAATCTATCGGTTATAAATTTCCACGGATTAAAACCGTAGTAAACCTTGCTCCTGCTGATGTACGCAAAGAAGGTTCGGCTTATGATCTTCCAATTGCACTTTCTATACTACAGGCTTCAAACCAAATTAATTGTCCGGATTTAGACAAGTATTTGATAATGGGTGAATTGGCTTTAGATGGAACACTAAGACCAATCAAAGGTGCATTGCCAATTGCCATCGAGGCCCGTAAACACAACTTTAAAGGTTTTATACTTCCAAAAGAAAATTCAGGGGAGGCGGCAATAGTCAACAATCTTGATATAATAGGAATAGAAAACTTAAGTGAAGCTGTAGATTTCTTAACGGGTGCTATAAAAATAGATCCGATTATAGTTGACACGCGTGAACTGTTTTTCAATACAGTAAATGAATACGATGTCGATTTTTCTCATGTTCAAGGTCAGGAAAATATAAAACGGGCTTTAGAAATTGCTGCCGCTGGCAGTCATAATGTGATCATGATTGGTCCACCAGGTGCAGGAAAGACCATGCTTGCCAAACGAATTCCTTCAATTTTACCACCATTAAGTCTGAATGAGGCCTTAGAAACTACAAAAATTCATTCTGTAGCTGGTAAAACAAAAGGAACCTCATCATTAGTCGCAAGAAGACCTTACCGTGCTCCCCATCATACTATTTCTGATGTGGCTTTGGTAGGAGGGGGAAGTAATCCTCAGCCAGGAGAAATATCGCTTGCGCATAATGGAGTGCTATTTTTAGATGAGCTTCCTGAATTTAAAAGGACGGTGCTTGAAGTACTAAGGCAGCCATTGGAGGAAAGACGCATCATGATTTCGCGGGCAAAAGTATCCGTGGATTTTCCGGCAAATTTTATGCTGGTGACTAGCATGAACCCTTGTCCCTGTGGTTATTACAATCATCCTGAGAAGGATTGTGTATGTCCGCCAGGTGCAGTACAACGATATTTAAACAAGATCAGCGGGCCTTTATTGGACCGTATTGATTTGCATGTAGAAGTAACTCCTGTTTCTTTCGA